>JBAUGM010000452.1:0-27114 GCA_049679725.1 Tepidisphaeraceae bacterium | reverse complement strand
GCCGCTCGCCCCTCTCCCCAACCCTCTCCCCGGAGTACCGGGGAGAGGGAGAAATGCTGAAGCCCGATCCGTCCATCGCACGGCAGGGCCAGACGCTGCGACAGTCGGAGTGGCGCGCGGAGCTGCTCAAGACGGGCATTCGCGCAAAAGCCGGCGCGAAGATGGAGTTCGTGCGCGTCGAGCCGTTGCCCGGCACGCGCTGGCTCAGCGCCGACGCGGAGACCAAGGAAGATAAACCCCGCCGCGCGGTGATCTCCTTCGGCCCCGAGCACGCGCCGCTGGAACAGAACCAGGTGGCGCAGGCGCTGGAAGAGGCGCAGACGCTGATCCCCAAGCCCGCGCTGGTGATCTTCGCGGCGCTTCAGTTCGACCCCGAAGCGTCGAAGGACATCGACGAAACGAAGTGGCCGGGCGTGACGCTGCTCAAGGCGCAAATGAACGGCGACCTGGTGACCGAGGACCTGAAGAAGAAGCGGTCGAGCAACGAAAGCTTCTGGCTCGTCGGACAACCGGACATCGCGATCCGCCACGTGCCCCGTAGGGGCGAACCTCGTGTTCGCCCTTCGGCCGCGCCGGACGCGGGCGAACACAAGGTTCGCCCCTACGAGACAATGGACGGCACGTTGTACCAGGTCGAGGTTCACGGGTTCGACTACTACAACCCCAAGAGCGGGAAGGTCGAATCCGGCGGGAAGGCCAACATCGCCATGTGGATGCTCGACCCCGACTACGACGGCCGCAGCGTCTATCCGCGGCAGGTCTTCTTCCCGATGGCCGGGCCGAAGGACGGCTGGGCGCGGCTGGCGAAGAACCTCAAGGCGGAGATCGATCAGGAACTGATCGAGCAGTATCGCGGGACGGTGTCGCTGCCGTTCGAGAAGGGGAAACACGGGCGGGTGGCAGTTAAGATTGTGGACGATCGGGGGATCGAGAGTTTGCGGATCGTGGAGGTGCCATGATGGTTGCCAACATCACCAGCCGGATCCAATTGCCGATGAAGCAGATCGAGGAATTCTGCCGGAAGCACGGCGTGGCGGAGTTTTCGCTGTTCGGGTCGGTGCTGCGCGATGATTTTGCGCCGGACAGCGACGTGGACGTGCTCATCGACCGGGACCCGGGACAGCCGATGACGATCGAAACCTATCTGGACATGCGCGATGAGCTGTCGGCGATCTTCGGCGGGCGCGAGATCGACCTGACGCAGAAGCGGTTGCTGAAGAACCCGTACCGGCGGGACGAGATCCTGCGGACACGGCAGGTGCTCTATGCCGCATAAGCGTTCGCCGGCGGCCAGCTTGTCCGACATGCTCGGCGCGGCGGAGGCGGCCTTGGAGCACGTCGCGGGCAAGTCGCGCGACGACTACGAAAAGCAGAAACTCCTTCGCCATGCCGTGGAACGCAACATCGAGATCATTGGGGAGGCCGCTCGCCGGCTGCCTGCGGAATTCCGCGAGCAGCATCCCGAGATCCGCTGGCGCGTCATCATGGCGACGCGCCACATTCTGGCCCACGATTACGACGCCGTGGACAACGACATCGTCTGGCGCATCCTGACAGACCACCTTCCCCCGCTGATCACGCAGCTGCGAGTCTTGCTCCCGCCGGCGCCTCCGCCGCCGCCGGCCCCATAAGCCGCCTCCTCATGAACAAGCCTACCCATCTCATCATCAACAACCCGTACGCGATGCCGCGACGGTATTGGAAGTATGACCGCCAGCGGCAGTCGTTCGACCTCGCCGAAGGGCGTCGCCCCGCGGGCTACACCATGGCGACGCCCGGGCAGACCAATACCAACGATCCCGGCGTGTTTGTCGAGATCGAGCTGGTCAACCGCATCCGCCCGCGCGTGGATGCGTGGCGGGAGGCGGGTTATCCGGGCGTCACCGCGACGACGCGCACGCTGCTGGAGCATTGGAACGACATCGAGCAGCGCGAGCCGAGCAAGCGGTTTTTCTTCTGCCAGCTCGAAGCGATGGAAACGCTCATCTGGCTGACCGAAGCCCCGGCCGCGGAGCGCGTCGGCATCGACATCCCCGGCGATGGCGGGCCGTTCCGCAGGCTGTGCAGCAAGATGGCCACCGGATCGGGCAAGACCATCGTGATGGCCATGCTCATCGCGTGGCAGGTGCTGAACAAGGCGGCCAACAACCAGGACCCGCGCTATTCGAAGAACGTCCTGCTCATCGCACCGGGTCTGACCGTGCGCAAGCGCCTGGAGGTGCTCAAACCCGAAGGGCCGGACAACTATTTCGACCTGTTCAAGATCGTCCCCGACAGCCTGATGCAGGCGCTGCGCTCGCATGGGCGCATCCGGATCATCAACTGGCACAAGCTGGCGTGGGAGAGCGAGGCGAAGCTCGCGAAAAAGAAGGGCGTGGACAAGCGCGGCGCGCGCAGCGACGACGCCTGGCTGAGGGATGTGCTGGACGACATGGCCAAGGCGCGCAGCCTGGTCGTCATCAACGACGAAGCGCATCACGCATGGCGCATCCCGGCGGGCGTGACGCTCAAGGGAATCTCCAGGGAAGACAAGGAAGAGGCCACAAAGTGGATCGGCGGGCTGGACCGCATCCACAAGGCGCGGACCATCCTCACCTGCTTCGACCTCTCGGCGACGCCGTTCGTGCCGGGGGGCAGGCAGGAGTCGGAGGATGCGCTGTTCAGGTGGATCGTGAGCGACTTCGGATTGACCGATGCGATTGAATCCGGGTTGGTGAAAACGCCGCGCGTGGTCATCCGCGATGACGCCTTGCCGGACGCGGCCACGTACAAGTCGAAGCTCTACCACATCTACGCGGCCACGGACCAGAACGGCAACCGCATCCGCGACGACCTGAACCGCGACGCCGAGCCGCAGGAAGCGCTGCCGCAGCTCGTGCTGAACGCGTACTACCTGCTGGGCAAGGACTGGCTGGATTGGAAAGCGCGATGGGCGGAGGCGAAACATCCCGTGCCGCCGGTGATGATGACCGTGGTGAACCGGATCGAGACGGCGGCGCGGATCAAGCACGCGATCGACCATGGGGACATCCTGCTGCCGGAGTTGTGCGATTCGAAGCGAACGTTGCAGATCGATTCCGATGCGCTGGGGAAGGCGGAGGCGCAGGAAGAAGCGATCGCCATCAGTGACAACGGAGCCGGCGACGGGGAAGGCGGGGGCGACGACAACGGCGACGATGCAGGGGACGGGCCGGTGAGGAAGCTGACCAAGGCGCAGCAATCGGAACTGATGCGGCGGATGGTCGATACCGTCGGCAAGCCCGGCGAGCCCGGCGCCCATATCCAACACGTGATTTCCGTTGCGATGCTCTCCGAAGGGTGGGACGCGAAGACGGTGACGCACATCATGGGGCTGCGCGCGTTTACGAGCCAGTTGCTCTGCGAGCAGGTCGTCGGGCGCGGGTTGCGGCGGACGAACTACGATATCGAGCAGTCCCCTATCGGCGCCGAGGACGAGCCCGCGGCGGGAAAGAAGCAGGGCAAAGGCGCCGGCACGCTGGAGCTCCCGTTCCAGTTCAAGCCGGAATACGTGAACGTCTTCGGCGTGCCGTTCACGTTCATGCCCCACGAGGAAACGGGCGAGCCGCCGCCCCCGCCCCCGCCCACCATCCGAGTAGAAGCGTTGCCGGAGCGTGCGGAGGCGATGCAGATCAGTTGGCCGCAGGTGATCCGGATCGAACACGTTCTGACGCCGCAGCTGACGGTGGACTGGGCGAAGGTGTCGGTTCTGGAGATTGACGCCGCTCATATCGCGCAGCTCGCGGAACTCGCGCCCACCGTGGACGGGAAGGCCGACACGACGAAGGTCACGGAGATTCAGCTGCGCGACCTCGCGGAGAAGTTCAGGTATCAGAAGCTGATCTTCGAAACCGCCAGGAAGCTGTTCGAGGAAGAGACGCCGGCGTGGCGCGGGTCGCCCGATTTTCTCCTCGGCCAGCTCATCGGGCTCGTCGAAACGTTCCTGCACTCCGACCGGGTGTCGATCACGCCGAACCTGTTCGCGCAGAGCGACCTGCATCGCCGCGTGCTGCTTGCGCTGAGCATGTCGCGCATCGTGCAGCACCTGAAGATCGCGATTCGCGAGGGGAACACGCAATCGCGACAGCTCGTGCTGGACGAGAACTGGCCCATCCGCTCCACCGGCGACATGCGGCCGTGGTTCACGTCGCGGCCCTGTGAGCCGACGAAGCGCTCGCATATCAGCCACTGTGTTTACGACAGCACGTGGGAAGCGGCCGAAGCGCACTGGCTGGATCACGCTGACACCGCTGACAGGGTGGCCGCCTGGGCGCGAAACGATCATCTCGGCTTTGAGATCCGCTACATCTTTGCCGGGGGCGTGTCGAAGTACCGGCCGGATTTCCTCATCCGGCTGAGAAACCGTCGCGTGCTGGTGCTTGAGGTGAAGGGCGAAGACAAGCCGCGCGACCTTGCCAAGCGCGCTGCGCTCACGGAGTGGGTCGAAGCGGTGAATGCGGACGGCCGTTATGGCCAGTGGTGCCGGGACGTGTCGTATTCAGCCTCCGACGTTCTCGACATCCTGACGAAGCATGCCCGCCCAGTTGGGGCATCCGGCGCGTGATCCGTGTCCATCCCTGTTCATCCGTGGCAAAAGAATCTTCTCCGCATTCGAATGATCTTAAACGCTCCGGCTGCGCCTCCGCTACGGCGCGCCTCCGCGGTGAGCTTTTTTTCTTAAAGCCGCCCCCCGCAATCTTGCCGATTAAAATACCGCCCGCCCATTCGGGGGTTTCGTACAAGTCGTAGGGGTTGTTGTCCGTCGTACATCTAAGTGTCCCGTCTGAACGCCCGCGGCGGTGTCCGTGCGCGGTTGCGGTTCGGCTTGATCGTGTTGCCCGCGGCGACGCGCGCGGCCGCGCACGTTCGGGTGGAGCGATGTGGGTCGTTTTTTTTCTCCCGAAAGGAGAGATGTGTCATGTCCAAGGATTTCCTTCCGCACGCGAATCCGGAGCTGCTCGTGTGGAGCACCAACTTCGCGCAGAGAATCATCGCTGCGCCGCTGCCGCTGGGGTTGACGGTTCTCCAAGCCGCGACCTACCAGACGGCACATGATCTTTGGGCAGGCCTGGTGGCGACGGCCCTGGAGCCGAGCACCAGGACGCGCGGCACGATATCGGCCGCCAACGATGCGCGCACGCCGCTCAAGGCGATGGCGCGGGAGCTGGCGCGGATCGTGAACGCGTATCCGCCGATCACCAATCAGCAGCGCATCAACCTGGGGCTCAATCCCCGCACGGGCGAGGTCAGTCCGATCAACCCGCCGCAGGAGCAGCCGGTGATGGAGGTCGCGGGCGCGATCGGGCGCACGCTGAAGGTGAAGGTCCACGCGATCGACTCCACCCGCAAAAAGCCCGAAGGCGTTTCCGGCTGTACCGTCTTCTATTTTGTTGGCAGTGCGCCGCCCGCGGACATCACGCAATGGGTCTTCGCCGGATCGAGCACGCGGACGGTGTTCGACGTGGAGTTCCCCGCCACGGTGGCGGCCGGGGCGCAGGTCTGGCTGTGCGCGTTCTGGAAGAACTTCCGCGACCAGTCCGGCCCGGCCTGTCAGCCGATCTCCGCCTACCTCGCCGGCGGCGTGACCGGGTCAGGGGGGGCGCAGCAGCAGGCGGCGTGAATCGTGGAGAAAGAGTGACGGGGTGATGGGGTGATGGGGTGACGGGGTGACGGCGTGATTCAGACGGACGCGCCGCGCGCGCTCTCTTACTCCGTCACTCCCTACCCCGTCACTCCCTACCTCACTCAACCATGCTCATCGTCCCCGAGAAGCCATTCCGCCGGCGGCGCAGCGGCAAGCGTCCGATGCCCCCGCTCGCGGGCGCGCCGGTCCTGATCGCCGCGGCGTACCTGGCGGCCACATGGGTGCGGCTGACGTTCGACCGGCCGGTCAGCGCCGGGCCGATCGAGAGCGACGAGCTGTTCGTCGACGACCGGCCGGCCGGGATCATCTGGACCTGGGCGAGCATCACCGTGCTCGCGCCGCAGCGGCTTCAGATGGCGCTGACGGAGTACGACACGAGCAGCGGGAGCGTCGTGACGCTCTCGGCCAGCGCGACGACGGGAATCGTCTCGGCGTTCGACGGCGCGGCGTGGGCGGGGGTGACGGACGTGCAGCTGCCCTTTCCTTAGAAAGGTGGGTGGTGGGTCGTGAGTGGTGGGTGGGAAAGAAGCGTCTTGCGACCTCCGACCCGCGACCCACACGCGCGCATGAACGCAGATCAAAACAATCTCGTTGTGGCAGATGGCGAATCTTCCATCTGCGTTCATCCGCATTCATCTGCGGCTCATCCTCTGCCGATGCCGCGCGTCGGGCCGATCGCGATTCGCATCGCGACGATGGACGACCTGCCGTTCCTCGACGCGCTTCAGAAGCAGTATCACAAGCAGCTGGGGTTCTTCCCGCGGGCGCAGATGGAAGGGTACATCGAGATGGGGGCGGTGTTGATTGCGGTAGGGGCGACGCCTGCGTCGCGATGCGGCGCAGCCGCAAATGATTCGACGCTGCGCGTCGACCGCGACGCAGGCGTCGCCCCTACAGGTTACATCATTTCCCGCGATCGCTACCTCAAGCGCGACGAGCTGGGGGTCATCTATCAGTTGTGCGTCGCGCCGGGTCATCAGCGCGGTCTCATCGGTGCGTCGCTTGTTAAAGAAGTGTTCGAGCGCAGCGCGTACGGGTGCAAACTGTACTGCTGCTGGTGCGCGCAGGACCTGGATGCGAACTACTTCTGGCAGTCGATGGGGTTTCTCCCCATCGCGTTCCGCGCCGGGAGCACGGGCAAACGCAGGGTACACATCTTCTGGCAGCGGCGGATCGATCGCCTTCACTCCGTCACCCCTTCACCCAACCACTCCGTCACTCCCGCTTCCTTCTGGTATCCCTGTCAGACCAACGCGGGGGCGATTCGGGAGGATCGGCTGGTGTTTCCGATCCCGCCGGGGACGCATTGGAGCGAGGTGCAGGCGGTGGTGGTGCCGACGGAAAGGCGGGGGTTGGGGGTGGGGGGTCGGGAGTTGGAGGAAAAGACGAAGCGATTGCCTTCTCCCACCCGAAACCCGAAGCCCGAACCCCGAGACCCGACCGGCGTCATCTCGTCGGGTGGGCTGCGCTTCGCCGTGAACGGAGCGGGTGGGTCGGCCTTCGGCTCTGAGGCTCAGGCTCGAAGAGAGGTCGGAGGTGGGAAGAAGCGACCCACGACTCACCACCCACGACCCACGGCGGCGAAGCCGCGCGTGAAGATCGACCCGAAGCTGAGCGCCGCCGCGCGCCACTTGCGCGATTGCTGGATGGAGCGAGCGAACGATCGGCTGCTCATCGCGCCGAAGGGGAAATACGACCTGAGCCGCGCGCTGGGTGTCCGCGTCGAAGCCAAGCCACTACCGCAACCGCACGCCGCCTGATCCCCGGTAGCGCGGCGACCCAAACCTTGCGAACCTGGCGAGGCTGAGGGACGGGAAGAAGTAGAAGTCGCATTCCTGGTACGTCAAACTTCGTTGATTCGTCCGCGCGATTTCGCCATGCTGATGGGCGGCCGTGTCGCGTTATCACCGTCAAATCCTGTTGCCGCAGATCGCCGAGGCCGGGCAGGCTCGGTTGTCGAGTGCGACCGTGCTGCTCGTGGGGTGCGGCGCGCTGGGGACCGTCATCGCGGACCAGCTCGTGCGCGCCGGGGTCGGCACGCTCCGGCTGTGCGATCGCGACATCGTCGAGACGACGAACCTTCAGCGGCAGGTGCTGTTCGACGAGGCCGACGCGAAGGCGGGCACGCCCAAGGCGGTCGCGGCGGCGCAGCGGCTGGGTCGGATCAACTCGACCGTCCGCATCGAGCCGCACGTCGTCGACGTACACAGTGGGAACGTCGAAGACCTCATCGGCGGACGAGATGGGACGACGCGCGCGGACGTCATCCTCGACGGCACGGACAACGCCGAGGTGCGCTACCTCATCAACGACGCGGCGGTGAAGCTCGGCGTGCCCTGGGTGTACGGCGGGTGCGTCGGCGTGAGCGGGCGGGTGATGGCGATCGCGCCGGGGAAGACGCCGTGCCTGCGTTGCCTGTTTCCCGATCCGCCCGGCGCCGGGGAACTGGAGACGTGCGACACCGCGGGCGTGCTCGCGCCCGCGGCGGCGATCGTGGCGTCGCTCCAAGTGGCCCTGGCGATGAAGATCCTGCTCGGTGGCGAGATCGCCGAAGAGCTCTTCAGCCTCGACATCTGGCAGGGGCGCGTGCAGACGATCTCCACGCGCGGCGGTCGCCGCGACGACTGCCCAACCTGCGGCCGGCGCCGCTTCGACTTCCTCGATCGCGCCGCGGCAGGCACGACGTCGCTCTGCGGGCGCGACGCCGTGCAGGTGCTGCCGCCCATGGGGCGGACAACCGTCGATCCGGCGCGGATTGCGTCGCGACTGGCGTCCGTGGGCGTGGTGGAATCGACGCCGCACCTGGTCCGGTGTACGCTCAACGATTCAGGGTTGGCGCTCACGGTTTTCCCCGATGGCCGGGCGATCATCAAAGGCACGACCGACTCGGCGGTGGCGCGATCGGTGTACGCGCGATACGTCGGGAGCTAGGGCGCACAGAGTGAATCGTGGCGCACGCGCCGTCATCCTGAGGTACCCCGAAGGATCTAGCCACGATCGAGAGGGGCTTTCCATCCTCGGCGAGATCCTTCCGGAGTCCCTCAGGATGACAGAGAGCGACGTGTTAAGCTTGGCAGTGCAAGTGTTTGTGCTCGAGATTGAGTTGTCCTCTACTTGCCTCTAGGATTAGTAGGAATTCGTGACCGTGGCGACGCGAGCATCCTCACCGGCCGGGACGGACCTGATCAACCTGGTCGGCAATACGCCGCTTCTGGGCTTCAAGCGGGTCGTTGACGACGTTGCGCCCGTGCGCGTCCTCGCCAAGGCCGAGTGGTACAACCCCGGCGGCAGCGTGAAGGACCGCGCGGCCCTGAGCATGGTCCTCGACGGTGAGCGGCGTGGGCTGCTCACGAAGGACAAGACCCTCATCGACGCCACCAGCGGCAACACCGGTATCGCCTACGCGATGATCGGCGCGCAGCGCGGCTACCGTGTCAAACTCGCGCTCCCGAAGAACGCCAGCATCGAGCGCAAGCAGAGCCTGATCGCGTACGGCGCGGAGTTGATCTTCACCGACCCGAGCGAGGGCACCGACGGCGCGCAGCGCTACGTGAAGGATCTCGTCGATCACAACCCCAGGCGCTACTTCTATCCCGACCAGTACAACAACGACGCCAACTGGCGGGCCCACTACGAAACGACCGCCATGGAGATTTGGCGGCAGACGGATGGGCAGGTCACCCATTTCGTCACCGGCCTGGGCACGAGCGGCACGTTCATGGGCGTCACGCGCCGGCTGAAGGAGCTGAACCCCGCCATCAAGTGCATCAGCATGCAACCCGACGGCCCGCTGCACGGGCTGGAGGGGATGAAGCACATGGCCAGCGCGATCGTGCCGGGCATCTACGATCCAAGCGTCGCGGACGAGCAGGTGGCCGTCGCCACGGAAGACGCGCACGCCATGGTGCTGCGGCTGGCGCGCGAGGAGGGGCTGCTGGTCGGCGTGTCGTCCGGCGCGAACATGGTGGCGGCGGTGAACATCGCGCGGCAGTTGAAAGACGGCGTCGTCGTTACTATTTTTTGCGACTCGGCGTCGAAGTATCTCTCGGAGAGCTTCTGGACCGAGTCGTACAGCGAGGCGGAGAACTGGCCGTGAGCGACGATCTGGTTTTGCCGTCCGACCTGGCCCGCGCGATCGAGCGCGAAGGATCGGCCGCGTACCCGAACGAGTGCTGCGGCATCCTGTTCGGGCGCGACGTCGACGGTAAAGCCGTGACCAGTGGTCGCGCCCACCGTGTCGTCGAGCGTCTCGAACCGGTGACGAACAGTTACACGGCCGAGGAGCAGTATCACCGGTTCTCGATCGAGCCGCAGGACCTGATGCGGGCCGAGAAGAGCGCACAGTCGGGGCAGCTCGTGATCGGCTTTTACCACAGCCACCCCGACCATCCGGCGCGGCCGAGCGAAACCGACCGGCAGGCGGCCTGGCCGTTCTACAGTTACGTGATCGTCTCGATCGGCAAGGGTCAGCCGCTCGACATGACCAGTTGGTTGCTCGACGAGGCGACGGAAACGTTCAAGCGACAGGAGATCGTCAGTGAAACGTGAAAACGTGAAACGTGAGAAGGCGGCTTTCGTCACGTTCCACGTCTTCACGTTTCATACAACTGAACGGAGGACGCGATGAGCAACGAAAACACCTACGCACATCCCGATGCACTGGTCAGCACGGATTGGGTCGCCGAGCACTTGAAGGATCCGAAGGTGAAGGTTATCGAAGTCGACGTCGAGCCGGCCAAGGGTTACGACGTCGGCCACGTCCCCGGCGCGATCGGCTGGAACTGGCAGACCGACCTGTGCGACACGACGATCCGCGATTTGATCGATCCGCGCGCGTTCGCGGAGTTGAGCCGTCGCGCCGGCATCAGTCCGGACGACACGGTGATCTTCTACGGCGACATGAACAACTGGTTCGCCGCGTGGGCGCTGTGGCAGTTCAAGTACCACGGCCACAAGGACGCGCGCCTCATGAACGGCGGGTGCAAGAAGTGGGAGCTCGAAAAGCGCGCGTGGAGCACCGAGCCGCCCAGCCTCACGCGGAGCAACTATCCCATCCCCGCGAGCGATGAATCGATCCGCGCGTATCGGGACGAGGTCATCTCGACGCTGGGGCAGAAGAAGATCAACCTGGTGGACGTGCGCTCGCCGGACGAGTTCAGCGGCAAGGTGATCGCGCCGCCCGGCATGAGCGAAACGGCGCAGCGCGGCGGGCACATCCCCGGCGCCAAGAGCATCCCCTGGGCCAAGACCGCCAACGAGGACGGCACGTTCAAGAGCCCGGGCGAGCTCCGCAAGCTCTACGCCGACGCCGGCGTCGACTTCGCCAAGCCGACGATCGCCTACTGCCGCATTGGCGAGCGATCGAGCCACACGTGGTTCGTGCTGAAGTACCTGCTGGGCGTCAAGGACGTGAAGAACTACGACGGGTCGTGGACGGAGTGGGGGAACCTCGTGGGCGCGCCAATTGAGAAGGGCGAGGGCGCCGTGTTACCTGCGGCGCAGAAATGTGAGTAGCCGATGGCGGAGCTTCTCGAACAGGACGAACAAAGGAACCTCATGCCCCTGAAACCCCAAGGCCGTATCTTCAACGACATCACCGAGACCATGGGCGGCACGCCGCTCGTGCGGATCAATCGGCTGATCCCCAAAGAGCACGCGACCGTGCTCGCCAAGTGCGAGTTCTTCAACCCGCTGGCGAGCGTGAAGGACCGCATCGGCGTCGCCATGATCGAGGACGCCGAGCGCCGCGGGAAGATCGACAGAGACACGATCATCGTCGAGCCGACCAGCGGCAACACCGGCATCGCGCTCGCCTTCGTCTGTGCGGCCAAGGGGTACAAGCTGATCCTGACGATGCCCGAGTCGATGAGCATCGAACGGCGGCGGCTCTTGAAGGCGCTGGGGGCGCAAGTCGTCCTCACCCCCGCGGCCGAGGGCATGCGCGGGTCGATCAACAAGGCGGAGGAGATCCTCAAGGAGCACAAGAAGAGCTTCATGCCCCAGCAGTTCGACAACCCCGCCAACCCCGAGATCCACAAGACGACGACGGCCGAGGAGATCTGGCAGGACACGAACGGCACGGTCGACATCCTCGTCGCCGGCGTCGGGACGGGCGGGACGATCACCGGCGTGGCGGAGGTCATCAAGAAGCGCAAGCCGTCGTTCAAGGCGATCGCGGTGGAGCCGGTGACGTCCCCAGTCATCACGCAGACGATGAAGGGCGAACCGGTGAAGCCCGGGCGTCACAAGGTGCAGGGGATCGGCGCGGGATTCGTACCGGGGAACCTGCACACGGACATCGTCGACGAGGTCATTCAGATCACCGACGACGAGGCGTTCGAGTGGGCACGCCGGCTGGCGAAGGAAGAGGGCATCTTCGGCGGCATCAGCTCCGGCGGAAACATCGCCGCCGCGGCGCGCGTCGCGGCGCGGCCGGAGAATAAGGGGAAGGTGATCGTCACCGTAATGTGCAGCTTCGGCGAGCGATATCTGAGCACGCCGCTGTTTGAGGACGAGTAAGCCATGGCCACCATCGCACTGGAAAAACTCCCGAAGGAAATGGTCGAACGCCTTCAGCGACTCGCGCAGGAGCATGGCCTGATCGTGGAGGACGAAGCGCTGAGGTGTCTGGAGCGCGGGCTTTCGGAGACCGAACAGGTTGAGGCAGAGCTGCGCGAGATCAGAAAGCTGCGCGAGTCGATGCCCAAGGTCTGGTTGACCGATGAAATCCTGCGCGCGGCGAGGGATGAGGGTCGACCGTGATCGTTGCCGACGTCTACCTCTTGAGCTACCTGTTACCGCCGACAAGAAGGTCTTGGAGGCAGTTCCCGACATCGCGGTGAGCATCGAGGATTTCGCCGCGGGCAAATAAGGAATAACGAACGAGATGGCAGAACAGAAAGCAACGAACGTAACCTGGCACGCCGGCTCCGTGACGCGCGAGGAGCGCGAGACGCTCCTCGGGCAGAAGGGCGTCACCGTCTGGATGACCGGCCTGAGCGCGTCCGGCAAGAGCACGATCGCCGTCATCCTCGAGCAGATGCTGCTTCACAAGAAGAAGCACGCCTATCGCCTCGACGGCGACAACATCCGGATGGGGCTGAACAAGAACCTCGCCTTCAGCGCTGAAGATCGCGCGGAGAACATCCGCCGGATCGGCGAGGTCGCCAAGCTGTTCACCGACGCCGGCGTGATCGCGATCACGAGCTTCATCAGCCCGTACCGCAAGGACCGCGATGCCGTCCGCGCGAGCATGAAGCCGGGTGAGTTCATCGAGGTGTACATCAACGTCTCCCTCGACGCCGCCGAGAAGCGCGACCCCAAGGGCCTCTACAAAAAGGCCCGCGCCGCCGTCGCGGCGGGCAAAGGGATGGGCTTCACCGGCATCGATGATCCCTACGAAGCCCCGGAGAAGCCGGAGATCGTCATCGAGACGGAACAGACGACGCCCGAGAAGGCCGCGGAGGAGATCCTCGCGCGCCTGGAATCGGGCGGCTACCTCAATGCGTAGTTGCAACGCGACCTTCACCGCTTAGCCGTCGCGGCCACGCGGTGTTTCCGGTTGTGGAGGCGCTCGGGCGCAGGCAAGGACGCCCCCGATGAGCAGACGACGACGCTGGTCCCTCGTTGCATGCGCGCTCGCGCTCGTCGTCCTCACGACGGGCGCGGCGCTGCACCTCACGGGTTGGTCCAGCGTCGTCCGCGGCGCGATCCTCGGGAAGAAAACCGTCGCCGATCGCATCGCCGAGTTCGGGCCGACGGCCCGGGCGCGCCTTGCGCCGCACTTCGCGAGCGCCGGCGTCTGGTACCCGCCCGCACGCCTGATGCTCGTCGGCTTCAAATCCGAGAAGCGCCTCGACGTCTACGCCACCGGCGCCGATGGAGCAGCGCGCTTCATCCGCAGCTACCCGATCCTCGCCGCCAGCGGCCGGACCGGTCCAAAGCTCAAGCGCGGCGACCGCCAGGTCCCCGAGGGCATCTACGCGATCGAATCGCTCAACCCCAACAGCCGCTTCCACCTCGCGCTGCGCGTCGGTTATCCCAACGCCTTCGACCGCGAGATGGCCGCGCGCGACGGCCGAACGGATCTCGGCTCCGACATCATGATCCATGGCAAGAGCGCATCGATCGGCTGCCTCGCGATGGGGGATGAAGCCGCCGAAGAGCTCTTCATCCTCGCCGCGGAGACGGGCATCGAGAACATCAAAGTGATCCTCGCGCCCATCGACCTGCGCGCATCGCCTCCGTCACATCACTCGAACCTGCCGGATTGGACGACGCGACTCTATGAGCAAATCGTCTCCGAACTTTCGAGGTTGCCCGTCCCACCGCCGCAAGCCCAAGCCAGATAAGGGCTTTCGGGCGCGCTTCCGACGTCCGCCTTCCTGCCCTACAATCCCCCACAATGTCTACCGGCTTCGTAGAACTTCACTGCCACTCCACCGCCTCCGATGGCACGCTCACGCCGACGCAGGTGGTCGAACTGGCCAAGCGGTCCAACCTGACCGCCCTCGCGCTGACCGACCACGATACGATCGCCGGCGTTGGCGAGGCCGCTTCAGCGGCCGGGGCATTGAGCATCGACTTCCTCCCCGGCATCGAAATCTCCGCCGAGTACCCGAGCCCCGGCACGATGCACATCCTCGGTTACGGCGTCGATCCCGAGAACCCCAAGCTCAAGACTCTCACCGAAACCCTCATCGCCGGGCGCGACAACCGCAACCCGCGGATCGTCGAGAAGCTCAACGAAATGGGCGTGGCCGTCACAATGAAGGAGTGGGAGGACCAAGCGAAGGGAATCGTCCTGGGCCGCCCGCAGCTCGCGGCCATCCTGCTCCGCAAGGGGTACGTCAGCTCGATCAAGCAGGCGTTCGACAAATATCTCGGGCAGGGCGCGCCCGCCTATTTCGACAAGGAACGGCTCACGCCGAAACACGCGATCGAGCGCATCCGCGAATCGGGCGGCGTCCCCGTCCTCGCGCATCCCGTCCAGCTCCGCACGGAGAACGATGCCCAGCTCGAGCGCGTCGTCAAAGACCTGCGCGACCTCGGCCTGGTTGGATTGGAAGTGATTCACAGCGATCACGACGCCGGACTCGTCGAGAAGTACACGCAGCTCGCCAACCGGTTCGGGCTGATCAAGACGGGCGGGAGCGACTTCCACGGGTCGAACAAGAAGGACATCGAGCTCGGTCTGGCGCGCGGGCGGCGCGTCCCACGCGAGTTTTACGAGCGGCTCATCGAAAAACATCAGGAACTCACACCGGCTGCACGATCATGAACGGCACCGACGTACAAACCGCCGCTCCCGCCGACGACAAGCTCGATCTCGACGCGCTCGCCCCGATGTTGGACGCGAAGTCCCCGGAGCAGGTGGTGGCGTGGTCGGCGGCGCAGTTCGGCGATCAGCTGGTGATGTCGTCGTCGTTCGGCGCCGAATCGGCGCTCTTGATCCACATGGCCATCCAGGCTGTGCCGGACATCAAGATCATCTTCACGGACACCGGGTACCTGTTCCCGGAGACCCACGCGTTCATGGAGCAGCTCCGCCGGCGGTTCAAGCTGAACGTCTGGACGTACCGAACGCGCAACGACCCGTTCGCCTACCTCCGCGCCGCCGGCGAGAAGGACCCGACGTGGCGCGAGAACGTCGACGGTTGCTGCGCCGCGAACAAGAACGAGCCGTTCGAGCGCGCGATGAAGGAGCTGCGTCCGGCCGCGTGGCTGCGCGGCATCCGCCGGAACCAGGCGGAGACGCGCGCGGCGCGGCAGGTGGTCGAGTGGTCGAAGCGCTACGACTGCTACGCGATCTCCCCGCTGCTGACGATGACGAGCAAGGACATCTTCTCGTACATGACAATGCACGACCTTCCGTACCACCCGCTGTACGAGAAGGGCTACGCCTCGATCGGGTGCAACCCGCTGAGCTGCACCCGACCAATCATGCCCGGCGAAGACCCGCGTGCGGGCCGGTGGTCGGGCAAGAACAAGCTAGAGTGCGGGATTAACATCGATAACTCACTGGATTCGGCGCAGCTCTAATGACGTGCGAAATCTCGTATAAGACGCGCAGCGTTACGGGATCGAATTTCTTATGATCCGACCCTCATGAAACCCGACGCTGCTCCCGACGCCGCCGAGACCGAGGCCTTTCTCAATTCGCAGACCGTTCCCGGTTGGATGACCGAGGCGGAGTCGCGCGAGCTGTACCGGCTCGCCGCGGGCCTGCCCAACACGAACCCCGTCTGCTGCGAGATCGGCACGTGGATCGGCAAGAGCGCGGTGCTGATCTCGACCGCGATGAAGCACAAGGTGAACGCGAAACTCTACTGCGTTGATCCGTTCGACCTGGTGGCGACCGAGCCGTGGCACGAGGAAACGTTCACCGCACAGATGGGGCTGCCGCTGCTCTCGCGCAAGGCGACGTTCCTGCGCACACTGCACGTGCACGGCGTCAGTCACATCGCCTCGCCCATCCAGGGCTTCAGCCAGGACAGCGCTGCCGCGTTCGGTCATGAACTCGACCTGCTCTTCATCGACGGGGATCACAGCTACCAGAGCGTGCTACGGGACTACCAGGCGTGGTCACCCAAGCTCAAGCCAGGGGGCATCCTTTGTTTCCACGATTATCACCCGCCGGAGCACGCTACCCCTCATGACGGGCCTCGCCGCGTGGTACACGAGCACATCGTCGGCAACCCGCAATGGGCGCGGCAGCGCCGCACGGAGAAGCTGTACGTCGCGGTGAAGGTGAAATAGGCGATTCGGGGGGCGTCCCCGTGGCTCGTGTCTTACTGCCCGCTGCCGTTGTGAAAGGCGAATCGCGCGGTCGCCTGAACGCGATCGGCGGCGAAGTGATCCTCGCACTCGCCGACGAGTCGCTCTTCCAGCGCCTTGTCAGCCGAGAGGTCGGCGGCCAGGCAGCGAACCGCGAAAAGGGATTCGCGGATCAGTCCACTGGAGATGCCCACCTGACCCACACACGTCACGAGCACCAGCAAGGCCAGCTTGCAGTACAGCCGCATACGAGTTGCTCCGGCGGCGCGGACCACGCGCGTGATGCGCGAGGTGAATCGATCGTGACGTCGCCCCGAGAAACGATGAAGTGAAACGGCGGGCGAACGCCTCTGTGGTCCGCGAGTCCGAGGGACGATATAAGACCTGGCCGCAACGGCTGCAAGCAAATATTGGCCAACGAGTTAAATAGCGTGGGCGGTATGATCCTCGCGCCGTTTTCGCCGCTCGCGTGACCGGCGCACGCTCCTCGGATATAACGCCCGGCCCACACAACGGAGAGCGAAAACGATGGAACGCACCCTCATCATCCTCAAGCCCGATGCCGTCCAGCGCGGCCTGACGGGCGAGATCATCACCCGGTTCGAAAAGAAAGGCCTTCAGCTCGTCGGCGCGAAGCTGATGAAGATCCCGCAGCAACTCGCCGAGACCCACTACGAGCCGCACAAGGGCAAGCCGTTCTATCCCGGCCTCGTGAAGTTCATGACCAGTTCTCCGGTCATCGTGCTGGCGCTGGCAGGCAAGGACGCGATCACGATCGCCCGCAAGATGATGGGCGCGACTTTCGGCTCCAAGGCCGAGCCGGGCACGATCCGTGGCGATTTCGGCGTGAGCAACTCCTTCAATTTGATCCACGGTTCCGACTCCCCGGAAGCTGCGACGCGCGAGCTGGGGTTGTTCTTCAAGGCCGATGAACTCATCGACTGGACGCCGGCGTCGCAGGCGTGGGTGTACGACATGGCGAAGGGTCAACCCGAGTAAGAACGAGCGCGCGCCCGTCGAACACGCCGGAGTCGGAGCCTTGGGCGAAGATCCGGATGCCTGTGCGGAGATCCGGGTCTTCGCCTAAGGCTCAGACACCGGCTTGCGGAGTGTTTCGCACGT
Organism: Tepidisphaeraceae bacterium; assembly: GCA_049679725.1. Classification (GTDB taxonomy): domain Bacteria; phylum Planctomycetota; class Phycisphaerae; order Tepidisphaerales; family Tepidisphaeraceae; genus DASYWJ01. The sequence goes on along the minus strand of JBAUGM010000452.1, from coordinate 9,554 downwards.
TGAGGTCGCGCGACCTGCCCGCGAGGGATTGTGTGACGTCCGGCATCCAACTCGTCATCTTCGATCTCGGGCGTGTGCTCGTGCGCATCTGCGACGGATGGCAACACGCGTGCGAGGTTGCCGGTGTCGCGGCGCCGGATACGGAACTATCCGATGACGCGAAGGCGGCGCTCCATGAGGTCGTCGTCCGATCCGAAATCGGCGAGATCGACCTTGCCGGATTCTGCGCGTGCTCGTCCCCGCACCTTGGGCTTCCGCCTGAGCACGTGCGCGCCCTGTCCGATGTTTACCTGCTTGGCCCGTACCCGGGCGCGGTCGAGCTGATCGACGCGCTCAACGCGCACGGCCTCCAGACCGCCTGCCTCTCGAACACGAACGAGAACCACTGGCGGATCATGAACGACCCGTCGCACGCGAGCTTCCTGCCGCTCGACCGGTTGACGCACCGCTTTGCCAGCCAGCTCCTGGGCCTGCGCAAGCCCGATCCGCGCATCTACGAGCACGTCGAGCGCGCCACGCGCGTCGAACCGAACCGGATCATCTTCTTCGACGACCTTGCAGAAAACATCGCCGCCGCGCGCGATCGCGGCTGGCATGCCCACCAGATCCGCATCGATGCGGACCCGATCGCGCAGGCGCGAGCTTACCTGCACGAACGGACGATTCTCTAGTTTACGACCACGCGCGTTTCGCCCTTTCTCCCTCTCACCGGTACTCCGGGGAGAGGGCAGGGGGGGCAGGGGAGAGGGGCGAGTGGCGCGGCGAATCGGGAACCGGCCGACAGGACGACAAGTGCGGATCTGCGAATCGAACGGTGTCCGTTGTCTCACGCACCTTGCCCTTCTCCCCTGCCCTCTCCCCCGAGTACGTGGGAGAGGGAGGATGTCGCTCGAGAATGCCGAAGCTGTACATATCTCAGATCGTTCAAGACGGCGAAGCGATCGTGGCGCGGCGCACGGTCCCTACATTTCGCTCATGACCATGCCGAGTGCAATCAGGAACGCGATGACGGCTGCCCCGGCGAGGGTCCATTGCGACGCGTGTGCCAGCCTTAGAAATGGTCGTCGCTTCCAGAGGAGCAGCCCTGCCGTCGGGATCGCTCCCAGGAAATGAAAGAACGTGATCCTCACGAGCAACGCAGCGGATGATGGGCTCTTCAATCGCGCGACGCGACACACCCCGCGTCGAGCGAGTAACATGCCGGGTCTATGGCGAGCGAAAAGGGTTCGGCTTCCAAGCGGATCGAGCAGCTCCGCGATCAGATTCACCACCACAACCGTCTTTACTACGCGACCGCGCGCCCACAGATCAGCGACCGCGAGTTCGACAAGCTCCTCGCGGAGCTGATCGAGTTGGAGCGCGACAACCCCGAGCTGATCACCCCCGATTCCCCCACGCAGCGCGTCGGCGGGGACGTGCAGACGGAACTGAAGCCCGTCCGCCACGCCGTGCCGATGATGAGCATCGACAACACCTACAGCGAGGACGAAGTCCGCGCGTTCGACGAGCGCGTGAAGAAAAACCTCGGCGGCGACGCTCAGCCCGCCTACGTGCTGGAACCGAAGATCGACGGCACGTCGATCAGCCTGCGGTATGAGAACGGTCTGCTCGTCCTTGCCGCGACGCGCGGGCGCGGGAACGTGGGCGACGACGTCACGGTCAACGCGCGCACGATCAAGTCCATTCCCCTCACATTGAGCGGCGGTGCGCAGCACCGCAGGTTGACCGTCCCCCACATCCTCGAAGTCCGCGGCGAAGTCTACATGGACAACGAGGACTTCCAGCGCGTCAACAAGGAGATCGAAGCCGAAGGCGAGGAGCCTTACGCGAACCCGCGCAACCTCACCGCCGGCACGCTCCGCCGGCTCGATCCGAAGATCGTCGCCCAGCGCCGCCTGCGCTTCCTCGCCCACGGCCTTGGCCAGGTCGAGCCGATGCCGGCCGACAGCTATTGGGAGTGGACGAAGCTCCTCCGCCAGTGGGGGGTGCCGCTGCCGAAGGAGGTGTGGCACGTCGCCGACGTCGACGCGGCGATCCAGCGCATTCACGAGTTCGAGCGGAAGCGCCCGACGTTGCCGTACATGACCGATGGCATGGTGATGAAAGTCGACGCATTCGCACAGCGCGACAAACTGGGTGCGACGAGCAAGGCCCCGCGATGGGTCATCGCCTACAAGTACGAGACCGAGCAACAGCCGACGACGCTGAACGACGTGCGCTGGCAGGTCGGCAAGGGCGGCAACCTCACGCCCGTCGGGCTGCTGGAGCCCGTGTTCATCAGCGGCGTCACCGTGTCGAACGTCAGCCTGCACAACATCGACCAGATCCGCCGGCTGGACGTGCACCTGGGCGACACCGTCGTCGTCGAGCGCGCGGGCGAGGTCATTCCGTACGTCGTCGAAGTGTTGAAGGACAAGCGGCCGAAGGGCGCAAAGGCGATCGAGCCGCCGACAAAGTGCCCAAGCTGCGCGGCGAACGTCGAGAAGGAAGCGGACACGCCGTACATCCGCTGCGTCAACCCGGGCTGCCCGGCGCAGCTGAAGGAGCGCCTCCGCTGGTTCTGCGGCCGAAGCCAGATGGACATCGAGGGGCTCGGCGACAAGCTGGTCGATCAACTCGTCGACCGCGGGATCGTGAAGACGTTCGCGGACCTGTACCGGCTCAAGGCGGCGGACATCGCGACCCTTGGCTCGGAGGTCGGGCAGGGCGAGAAGATCGTGAAGCGCACGGTCGGTGAGAAGGTCGCGGAGAAGGTGGTCCGGAACATCGAGGCCAGCCGCAAGCAGGGGCTCGATCGGCTGCTGGCGGGGCTCGGGATTCGCCACGTCGGAAACCGCGTGGCGTTCGTGCTCGCGCAGAACTTCGGCGGCCTCGACGCGCTGGGGAAGGCGACGCAGGATGAACTCTCGGCCGTCCACGAGATCGGTGACGTCATCGCTGACTCCGTGCACGACTTCTTCCACAACGACGCGGGCGCCGCGGCGATCAAGCAGCTCAGGGCCGCCGGCATCGATCCGAAGATGGACAAGATCGCCGCGCCGCAGGCGCTGCCGCTCGCCGGGCAGACGATCGTCGTCACCGGCACGCTGCCAACGCTGGGACGGACGGAGATCGAGGAACTGATCGCCAAGCTCGGCGGGAAGGCATCCGGGAGCGTGAGCAAGAAGACGAGCTTCCTCGTCGCCGGCGAGGAGGCGGGGAGCAAGCTGGCGAAGGCGAAGGAACTGGGGATCCCGGTATTGACGGAGGCCCAGTTCAAGCAGAAGATCGCGCAGACCTGAAAGGGGGCGCACGCGAACGCCCGTCTGTCCTGTCCGCGTGTGGATCTCGCATGAACAACCTGGCTTCGCCTGCCGAGACCGTGACGGTCTCGCGGCTGCGTCGGTGGCTCGTCTGCGCGTTTGGCGGGGTGCTCGTGATCGGGCATGCGCTCGACGTCGCCACGTCGAGCGAGCACTGGCCGATCTCGTGTTACCCGATGTACGCCAGGCTGCACGCGACGCCGTCGTTTCAGATGATCCGGCTCGTCGGGCTGACGGTGCAGGATCCCCCGCGCGAGGTGCCGCTGGATTCGCCGTGGCTGCGCAGCAACTTCTCGCGCATCGCGCGCGCGGCGGATGCGCCAGCGCGGCTGCTCGAGGCGGTGGAGACGTACGCGGGCGTCGCCGGCTGGGATCGGCCGGAGGATTTTGGCCCGTTCGCGGCGTATCGCATCTACGAGCAGCACTGGACGCTGCGCGCCGACGTCCATCCCATCCGCCCGCCAGACCACACCACGTTGCTGGTTGAACTGCGGCGCCCGACGGTGGGGGAGGTCGCGCGTGTCGAAGTTCCTTGATCGCAGCCGCGCGTTCTGGTTCGCGCCGGCGCCGCCGACGTCGCTGGGGTTCTGCCGGCTCGTGTTCTTCGCCGGGCTCCTGTGGGTGCAGTGGCCGTTGCTCCTGCACCGCTGGGGCGGCGTGCCCGAGATGTACCGCAAGCCCATCTGGACCTTTCGCGTCCTGCGCCTGCCGTTCCTGTCTCAGGACGTTCTGATCGGCATGGAGATCGCGTGGGCTCTGGCCATCGTCCTCGCCGCGATCGGCCTGTTCACGCGCGCCGCTACCGCGGTCGCGTTCGGCCTGGGGTTTTACCTCCTGCTCCTGGGCAACAATTTCGGCAAGATCGGGCATGGCGATCAGGCGATCGTCCTGACGATGCTCATCCTCGCGCTGGCGCGCTGCGGCGACGCGTGGTCGATCGACGCGCGGCGCGCCGACCGACGGCGCGGCGACGGCCGCGAGCGTTCGCGACCGACATCGGGCGAGTACCGCTGGCCGATCCGGATGGTCTGGCTGCTCATGTGCCTGATCTTCTGCGCCGCCGGCGTCACCAAGCTCCTGCGCTCCGGCGTCGCGTGGATCACCTCCGATCACCTGCGCAACACGCTCATCCTCGCCCATCACTACTACCCCCGGCCGCCGACGGACCTGGGCCTGTACCTGGCGAGGTTTCCGCGCCTGTGCCACGTGATGGCTGCGGGCGTGATCGCGTTGGAGTTGAGCTTTCCGCTCGCGCTCGTGCTGAAGCGCGCGCGAGGCCCCATTGTTGCGGCCACGCTGCTCATGCAGGTTGGGATCGGGCTGCTCATGGGAGTGTGGTTCCTCGAGTTCTTCCTCCTGTACGCGTTCTGGGTGCCGTGGGACCGGCTCGGCGTTCGGCTGGGAGCCGCGCTCACGCGCCTGCGCGATTCGGCTGGCCGAGGGGCGCGAGGCCCGCGAGAAGTCGCCGCATCGGATCGCGTAAGCTGATCCGTGAGTTCGTGGCATGGGTTTCCAACCCATGCTCTTCCGAAAATGCACGGGTTGAAAACCCGTGCCACGAAGGGCGTTACTCGTGTTCCGCTTATGACTCCACCTCCTTTGCCCACGCGCGTTCGCTCGCGTCAAAATGACGTGATTTCGGCCGGAAATCGGAAGTTTTCGGAAGCGGCCGGGGCCGTTGCGCCATGCGAGGTACGAGCGTTGACGCGCGACAACCTCAGGGCCGGCCGGTGGTTGGGCCGGAATTGGGTTCGTTCGGCAACTTTTTTCCTCCGCCGTCTGCTCCTTTCTCCGGGACGTGCGCCGCCGCGCTTCCGCGCTGGCCGTCATGCACGTCCCCACCCTCCGCCAACCGTGCGCGATTGTCGTGACAATCGCGCACGACGATTCCCCGATCGCGCGAAAACCCCCGAAAAACGCGGCAAAAAAATCCACATTCCGGCGGGATTGTCGTAACTCCTTTTGCGCGATTGTCACGAGAAACGCGCACGGGTGGTTACCCAAACCGCCGTCCTGTACCCCCACTCGCGACGGTGCTCAGGATGACAGTGCGCCGTCGGTTCCCTACAGTCCTCCCCCATGGCCGTCCTGCTCAGTTGTCAGAATCTCTCGAAGTCCTTCGGCCCGCGGTTGCTGTTCAAGGGGATTACGCTCGGGTTGTCCGATGAACAGCATACGGGCCTCATCGGGCCGAACGGGTCGGGGAAGTCCACGCTGCTGAAGATCCTTGCGGGGCTGGAGCATGCGGATGAGGGCGAGATCGTCGCGCGACGACAGCTCCGTGCGGGTTACGTCGCCCAGGAAGACGTGCTCGATCCGGATCAGACCGTCGAGCAGTCGCTGGCCGACGCGATCGAGCACGGGCACGGGGATGAACACGACCGGATCGTCGCCGCCAACGTCATGCTCGGGCGCATCGGGTTTGCGGACGCGCAGCAGCGTGTCGGCGCGCTGTCGGGCGGGTGGCGCAAGCGTCTTGCGATCGCGCGGCAACTTATCCGCGAGCCGGACTTGCTCCTGCTCGACGAGCCGACGAACCACCTCGATCTCGAGGGGATCATCTGGCTCGAGAACCTCCTGAAGTCCGCCCCGTTCGCCTGCCTGATCGTCAGCCACGACCGGCAGTTCCTGGAGAATTCAACGAACCGCACGATCGAGCTGAACCGCGCGTACCCGCAGGGGTTCTTGAGCGTCGACGGGAGCTACAGCGAGTTTTTGCAGCGCCGTGAGGAGTTTCTCGCCGCCCAGCGGAGCGAGCAGCAGTCGCTCGCCAGCCAGGTGCGGCGGGAGATCGAATGGCTCCACCGCGGCGCCAAGGCGCGGACGACCAAGGCCAAGGGCCGCATTCAACAGGCCGAGCGAATGATGGCGGATCTCGCGGATCTGAAGTCGCGCAACGCGACGCAGGGCGCTGCCGGGATCGATTTTCTCGCCTCCCAGCGCAAGACGCGCCGGCTGATCGAGATGAAGGGCGTATCGATTTCCCGCGGCGATCGACAACTGTTTCGCGACGTCAACTTCACCCTCGCCCCCGCCACCAAGCTCGGCCTCCTCGGCCCGAACGGCAGCGGGAAGACGACACTGCTGAAACTGCTCACCGGCGAGCTTCAGCCCGACGCCGGGTCGATCTTCCGCGCCGATATCCTCAAGGTCGTCACGTTCGACCAGAACCGCGAGCAGCTCGACAAGGACCAGACCCTCCGCGCCGCGCTGTCGCCCAAGGGCGGCGATACGATCACCTACCGCGGCGGATCGATGCACATCACCGCCTGGGCCAGGCGGTTCCTCTTCCGCACCGAGCAACTCGACATGCCCGTCGGCGAGATGTCCGGCGGCGAGCAGGCACGCATCCTCATCGCCCGCCTCATGCTCTGCCCGGCCGACGTGCTGATCCTCGACGAGCCGACGAACGACCTGGACATCCCGACGCTCGACGTGCTGGAAGAGAGCCTCGAAGAGTTTCCCGGCGCGCTGGTGCTCGTGACGCACGACCGCTACTTGCTCGATCGCGTCTCAACCGAACTCCTCGCGCTCGACGGCAAGGGCAAGGCCAACCTCTACGCCGACCTGGCGCAATGGGAGCGCGCTCAAACGGATGCAAAACAGCGCCAAGCGACTCCCCCTCCGCGAAAGCCACCGGCTCCGCCGGCGGCCTCGGCCGCGCCCAAACCCAAGCGCCTCAACTGGAACGAACAGCGCGAGTGGGAGCAGATGGAGACGAAGATCCTCGCTGCCGAGGAAGAGGTGGAAGTGCTCCACGCGCGGGTGTCGGATCCGAAGGTGATGTCCAACCGCGACGCCATGCACGAGGCGTGCGAGCGGCTCACCGACGCGCAGCACCGCGTGGCGTCACTCTACGAGCGCTGGGGCGAGCTCGAATCGAAACAGAAGTAGAGCGAGAGCGCGCGTCAACGCGGCCGGTTGGGCACCGTTTCGATCTGCAACCCGGCGCGCGTCTTGGTGACGATGAGCATCTCGCTCCTGGCGACGCGATGGGTCGTCACCAGTTGGCCGGTCATCGCGGGGTTGTCGTACCCCTTGGTGCTCTGCGCGGACCACCAGTTACAGCGGTAGCGGTCGCCGACGATCCGCCTGCACGTCACGCGCTCGCCCGGTTCCTTCTTGACCGCCCTCACGATCTCCGCCGACAGGTCCGCCACGCGCGGCTCCGCCGCCGCGAAGGCCGGCCCCTGCTCCGCGTGCGCGCGGGGCGGTTCTTGCGGCTTGGACTCCGAGGTGTCGTCGGCGTTCGAAGGGGAATCTGTCATGGGGTCGTCTCTCGCTTGAGCCGGGTGAATCAGTACGAGCGGCACGGCGCCGGCGTCTTGTGTATCTACGGGCAAGAAGGCGAGGCAGGCACAGTGAGCGCGGGAGGGGGTTGGTGCGCCTACCCTGGCTCGGTCGCGTCGCGGTCAGCCGAAATCACTGTACGCTGCTGATACCGCAATGGACAGGCTGACGGCGCCACATAATCGAAAATCGTCAGACCGCCCGGGTGTGCTGGAAGCGAAGCGGCGAGAGGAAGCGAAGAAGCGTCAATACGATCGGCGCGAGGTGGGAATCTTGTACGGCCCGCGCGTCCGGGTGATGTGCCAGATGGCCAGCACGAGGATCGCGCCGACGGCGGCGAAGATCAAACTCCACGCGTTGAAGCGGGACACGGGCGCGTCGCTGAACAGCTTGAAGACGACGCCGCCCACAATCGCGCCCGCGATGCTCAGGCCGTAGTCGAAGCGCGGATCGTCGCCGCGCAGGTTGACCCGCTTCGTCACGATGTACGCGACAAGCACGCCGATCGCGATCCAACTGAGGCCCATCAGCATGCGGTTCATGTTAACCGGCAGATGCAAGACGGCTAGCGCAAAAGATCTGATCTAGTCCATGAGAGCAGGGGCGGCTAAACCTGTCCCATCTCCCGCCGAAGCTTCTCCACCTCATCCAGGATCGCCGCGATCCGATTGCCGAAGGGGGTGAGCTCATACTCGACGCGCGGCGGGACCTGTGGGTAGCTGGTCTTGTCGAGCACGCCCAGCCGCACCAGCTTGGACAGTCGCTCGTTGAGGACTTTGCTCGACAGCCCCTCGGCCGTCCGCACGAGCTCGCCCGGGCGTCGCAGGCCGCGGCGGATCTGGTTCAGCACGTGGATCGTCCACTTGCACCCGATGCAGTTCTCAAACACGTACGCGACGTCCGGGACCTCGGCCGTCGACTCATCCAACGAGATTTTTTTCAGTGACTTTTCGGTATTTGTGACCATTTTGTTCCTACCCCACCAAAACGTACCCGGTTGTCGCGCCCGGTTGGGACTTCTATGTTTCTCCCGATGCCGCATGGTGCGGCGGATCAGGAGATCACACGATGAAGAGCAAAGCTACATTCTATCACGCTGGGTGCGCGGTGTGCGTTTCGGCCGAGCAGGGGCTGGTCGATTCGCTTGACGCCGGCCGCGTGCAGGTCGAGCGCGTGGACGTCGGGCAGGATCGCTCGCGCCTCGCCGAGGCGAAGGCGGCGGGCGTGAAGACGCTGCCGGCGCTCGTGCTGGACGGGCAGGTGTTCCACATCAATTTTGGCGCCGACCTGTCGGCTTTAGGATGACGCGCCATGCCGGCAACGCCAGTGCTCGTCTCGATCCAAGTTGGGCTTCCCCAGGCGCGCGGCGTCGAGGGCGCCGCCGATCCGATGGACCGGCCGTGGACGTCGGGCTTCGTGAAGGAGCCGGTTCGCGGTCCGGTCCGCGTCGGCGCCACGCACCTCGAAGGCGACGGGCAGGCCGACCTGTGGAACCACGGGGGCGTCGATAAGGCGATCCTCGCGTATTCGGCGGAACACTACCCGCTGTGGCGCGAGGAACTGGCGCTTCCCGACATGCCGTTCGGCGCGTTCGGCGAGAACTTCACGATCGCGGGGTTGGACGAGCGGACCGTCTGCGTCGGCGACGTCTGGCAGGTAGGAGAGGTCCGCGTGGAAGTCTCGCAGCCGCGCCAGCCGTGTTGGAAGCTCGCGCGCCGATGGCGCCGCCAGGATCTGCCCCAACGTGTGCTCGAGAACGGGCGAAGCGGATGGTACTTCCGCGTGCTGGACGAAGGGAACGTCGAAGCGGAGCAGACGGTGACGCTGCTCGGGCGGCCGTTTCCGCGGTGGACGGTAGCCAAGGTCACCGACGTCATGATGCATCGGCAGGACGATCGAGAGGCAACTGCGGAGTTGTCCAAGGTAACTGCGCTGGCGGCGTCATGGCGGGCTGCACTAGCG
>JBAUGM010000451.1:0-1578 GCA_049679725.1 Tepidisphaeraceae bacterium | reverse complement strand
CATGCTTCCATTCCTCCAGCCCACCTCTTCCGCTTCCACTCCTCCCCTGGCCATCTCGCCAACAAAACGATTGCAAAAGTAGACCTGTATCGGACAGTATTGCATCCTGAGGTACTCCGAAGGATCTGGCTTCACCGACGGATCGGCCAGATCCTTCGGAGTACCTCAGGATGACAACGTTCGGGAATCGTGCGCTCCCATTTTAGAGCCTGCACCTCAAGCAGCTCGAGCGCGTGCCGGGACGCAAGCTCTTCGATCGCGCGGGACGAGGTGTCAGGTGGGTCGCTTTACGCACGGGCTCGGCCGCGCTACGATTCGGGCATCTATGAAAAGTCCCACCCCTCCGAACGGTGTTCGGCGGCTTGTCGCTGCGCGCGAACTTGCTTTGCTGGCCGAAACCCTGCGCGATTCCGCCGCCGCCACCGCGTCGGGCCTGTGGGGCAGCAGCGTCGCCGCCGTCGTCGCGGGGATCGAGTCGCACCTGCACCGCCCGACGTTCCTGATCTGCGGCCATCTCGACGAGGCCGACGACCTCGCGGACGACATCGAACTGTTCACCGGACGACGCCCCGATGTGCTGCCGGTGCTGGAGATGGGCGGGACGCTGGGGCGGCTCTCCGAGGAGCAGGTGTCCAACCGGATGCGGCTCATCGCGCGGATGGCGGAGCGAAAAACCGGGACGGGGACGGTTTTTTCCTCCTCGAGCCCACTTCTCGTCGCGCCGATTCAGGCGCTGATGCAGGCCGTTCCCTCCCGCGATCAGTTGCAGCACCTGATCCGCTCGCTCAAACCCGGCGACACGCTCGAGCCCGAGAAGCTGATCGTCTGGCTCGCCGACCACGGCTACAACCGGCTGGAGCAGGTGGAGGTCCCCGGCGATTTCGCCGTGCGCGGCGGCATCATCGACGTCTATCTCCCCGGCGAGTTCGCGCAATCGGGCGATCAGGTTGGGCTCACCGTCCGCATTGACTTCTTCGACGATCAGATCGAATCCATCAAGACCTTCGACCTCGACACCCTCGGCTCCGGCAAGCCGATCGAATCGGTCCAGCTCATCGACCTCAAGGGCAACCTCGACAGCTCAGGCTCGACGAGCCTGTTCACGTATCTGCCGGACGACGCGATCGTGATGCTCTGGGCGCCGCTGGAGATCGCGGAGCAGGCGAAGAGCTACCTGGATCGGTTGCCGGAGGTGAAGGGCGTTTACCCGCTCAACGCGGTGCTGAAGAACGCCGAGCGCTTCGCGCGGCTGGAGCTGAGCCAGTTCGACCAGGGCGTCACCGCCATGCCCAGTCTCGTGAGCGGGAAGGAGGTGCCGCAGGTTCGGTTGCCGGTCACGTCGCTGCAGCGGTTTGAGACGGAGGCGAAGAAGGCAATCGCGGAGTTGAACGAACTGGCGAATACGCACCAGTTGACCGTCTTCTGCGAGAACGCAGGCGAGGCGCAGCGCTTCGGCGAGCTGCTCGATCAGGATGCGCCGGGGCTGCGACAACAGATCGAAATCCCCATCGGGTACCTGCATCGAGGCTTCGTCTGGGATCCCTCCCTGTGTAAAGCCGCCGATGGTATCGGCGGTGC
>JBAUGM010000450.1:0-8024 GCA_049679725.1 Tepidisphaeraceae bacterium | reverse complement strand
CGACCGTCGCGACCATCCCGTGTCATGCTGAGGTACTCCGAAGCATCTGGCTTCACCGACGGATCGGCCAGATCCTTCGGAGTACCTCAGGATGACAACGTTCGAGAATCGTGCGCTCCCATTTAGATGTGTTTCAGGATGACGAGTCACGCGCTCACGTTTCAATCCTGACGAGTATTAGTCTCATCCCGCGCCTCCGTAAAAATGCGGACCCTCCCTCCCGTTGATTTCCCCTTGCGCCGCGCCCGGCCGTCGGCGTACATTGCCTGTTCGCGCCGAGTCTGACCTCGGATTTCTAACCACCCTGCGGCGCGGGGGGGGTCGTATTCAGCGGGAAATGCCATGTCGCGTCCCCGCGTGTTGCTGGCTGAGGACCACGCGGCCGTCGCCCAGCAACTGCGCGACGTCCTCGAAGGGGAGTTCGACGTGCTTGCCGTCGTGGGTGACGGCTTCGCCTTGCTCGGCGCCGCTGAAACGTTGAGGCCGGACGCGATCGTCAGCGACACGGTACAGAGCGCGTAGCGCGGCGAGCAGTACGTTTCGCCGCTCGTCCGAAAGCACCTGGAGTTGATTCCATGACCGCCGAGGAAACCAGGCTCGAGGAAGCGCGGACGCAAGGCACGCCCTGGCGCAAGTGGGGGCCGTACCTCAGCGAGCGGCAATGGGGGACGGTGCGCGAGGACTACAGCGATTCCGGCGACGCGTGGAACTACTTCAGTCACGACCAGGCCCGGTCCCGCGCTTACCGCCGGGGCGAGGACGGCATCGCGGGCATCTCCGACGAGAAGCAACGGATCTGCTTCGCGCTGGCCCTGTGGAACGGCAAGGATCCGATCATCAAGGAGCGCCTGTTCGGCCTTGCCAACAGCGAGGGGAACCACGGCGAGGACGTCAAGGAGTATTACTACTACCTCGACAGCACGCCGACGCACGCGTACATGCGTCAGCTCTACAAGTACCCGCAGCGCGCGTACCCGTATGACGATCTGGTCGCAACGAATCGCACCCGCGCGAAGACTGAGCCCGAGTACGAGCTGATCGACACCGGCGTGTTCGACGACGACCGATACTTCGACGTCTTCATCGAGTACGCCAAGGGCTCGCCGGAAGACATTTGTGTCCGCATCACCGTCTTCAACCGCGGCCCCGAGCCCGCGCGGCTGCACGTGCTGCCCACGCTCTGGTTCCGCAACACGTGGTCGTGGGCGGACAGCGCGACGAAGCCGGCGATGCACGTCGTCGACGGGCCGCGGGGGCTCCGCACGATCGTGGCCGCGCACGAGGTGCTCGGCTCGCGCTGGCTCTACTGCGAGAGCGACCCCGAGCTGCTCTTCACCGAGAACGAGACGAACAACGAGCGGATCTTCCGCACGCCCAACCGCTCGCCCTTCGTGAAAGACGGCATCAACGAGTACCTCGTGCACGGCAAGCGCGGCGCGGTGAACCCGGACCAGACGGGAACGAAAGCCGCAGCGCACTACGTCGTCGACGTTCCCCCGGCCGGCCAGTCGGTCATCAAGCTCCGCCTGCGCGACACGGCGCTGGGCGGCGCGACGCGGCCCTTCGGCGCCGAGTTCGACGCCGTCTTCCGCACCCGCAAGCGTGAGTGCGACGAGTTCTACGCGTCGCTCACGCCCCAGACCGCGACGCCCGACGAAGCGCTCGTCCTCCGCCAGTCGCTCTCGGGCATGCTCTGGTCGAAGCAGTACTACTTCTTCAACGTCCACGACTGGCTCACCGAGCGCGGCGTCGACCCGCTGAGGCCCGCGAAGCCGGGGCGGAACCAGGACTGGTTCCACATGGTCAACGACCACGTCATCTCCATGCCCGACAAGTGGGAGTACCCCTGGTACGCGGCGTGGGACCTGGCGTTCCACACCGTGCCGCTCGCGATGGTCGACCTCGACTTCGCCAAACAGCAGCTCGACCTGATGCTCGGCGAACTGTACCTGCACCCCAACGGCCAGATCCCGGCGTACGAGTGGAACTTCAGCGACGTCAACCCGCCCGTCCACGCGTGGGCGGCGCTCTACGTCTATCGCATGGAACAGGCGCGGCGCGGCGAAGGCGACCGGGCGTTCCTCACGCGCATGTTCGGCAAGCTGATGTTGAATTTCACGTGGTGGGTCAACCGCAAGGATCGCGCGGGCCGAAACGTCTTCGAGGGCGGGTTCCTGGGGCTCGACAACATCGGCGTGTTCGACCGCAGCGCGCCGCTCCCGACGGGCGGCTACCTGGAGCAGGCGGACGGAACGGCGTGGATGGCGCTGTTCTGCCAGAACCTGTTCGAGATCGGCGTGGAATTGGCCTCCCATGACTCGGGCGTCGAGGACCTGACGATCAAGTTCGTCGAGCACTTCCTCTGGATCGCCGCTGCGCTGAATCGACCGGGCGATGACGGGATGTGGGATGAGGAGGATGGGTTCTACTACGACGTGCTCCGCCTGCCCGATGGACGCGCCGAGCGGCTGAAGGTGCGGTCGATGGTCGGGCTGCTCCCGCTGGCGGCGACGACGCTGATCGAGCCGTGGCAGCGCGAGCGCGTGCCGCGGCTGGCCGCGCACCTCGTCGAGCGCCTGCGTTCCATGCCGCACTTGTTCCAGGCCATCCATCCGATCGGCCCGGAATTCCGCGGCAAGGGTGATCGCGGAATCTCGGCGCTGGTCAATCCGCAGCGCCTCCGCCGCATCCTGCACCGCATGCTCGATGAGAACGAGTTCCTCGGCCCGTACGGGCTGCGGAGCATCTCGCGCTACCATCGCGAGCACCCGTACGTCCTGAACGTCGAGGGGTGCGAGCACCGCGTCGACTACCTGCCCGCCGAGTCCGACACCGCCATGTTCGGCGGCAACTCGAACTGGCGCGGGCCGGTCTGGTTCCCGATGAACGTGATGATCATCCGTGCACTGCTGCAGTTCTACTGCTACTATGGCGACGACTTCCAGGTCGAGTGTCCCACCGGGTCCGGCAAACGCATGAACCTCCACCAGGTCGCGATGGAGATCGCTTCGCGCCTCGGCGGGATTTTCCTCCGCGCCGGCGGTCGCCGGCCGGTCTTCGGCAACGTCGAGAAGTTCCAGGACGACCCGCACTTTCGCGACTACCTCCTGTTCTACGAATACTTCCACGGCGACAACGGCGCCGGCATCGGCGCCAGCCACCAGACGGGATGGACGGGCCTTATCGCCAAGGACATCGAACTGTTCCGCAACCTCGATGCCGCTTCCCTGCTGAAGGGCGGCCGGGCAGCGGTATTCAACGTGGCGCACGCGCCACAAGGAAGAACCTGATGCACGCGCATCCCGTCGTGTCGATCTGTATCGCCGCTGTCTGTCTTCTCGTCTCCGCCGTCTCCGCGGAGGTGGTGATGTCGGCGTCCGATGAGGCCGAACCCTTTCGGCTGACCGCCGACGCGCGGGCTCAATGGGACGCGCAGGAGCACGCAACCATCAAATACCTCCAGGCGTCGCAGCCCGCGTCCGGCGCCGATCACGAAGACCTGGCCAAGCAACTCCAGAATCCCGTCGCGAGCCTCATCAGCGTCCCGCTTCAGTACAACGTCGACTTCAACGGCGGGCCGGACGACGACGGCACGCGCCACGTCCTCAACGTCCAGCCCGTCGTCCCCCTCACGCTGAACGAGGATTGGAACGTCATCGTCCGCACGATCGTCCCGATCATCTACCAGGATGGCATCGTCGACGACGGCGGCTCCAGCCAGTTCGGGCTGGGCGACACGACGCAGAGCTTCTTCTTTTCCCCGAAGGCGCCCGGTCCCGGCGGGTTGATCTGGGGCGTTGGCCCCGCCTTCCTCTGGCCCACCGCCACCAACGACAGCCTCGGCGGCGAGCAGTGGGGCGCCGGCCCGACCGGGCTGCTCCTCTGGCAGAAGGGGCCGTGGACCTACGGCGCGCTGGCCAACCACATCTGGTCCTACGCCGGCGACGACGACCGCTCGGACGTCAGCTCGACGTTCCTCCAGCCGTTCTTCTCGCACACGAACGCCAAGGCGTTCACGCTCGGCATCAACATGGAGACGACCTACGACTGGATCAACGAGGAGTGGACGGTGCCGATCAATATCTTCGCCAGCCAGCTGGTGAAGATCGACAAGCAGCCGATCAGCTTCACGCTCGGCGCCCGCTACTACGCCGACGCGCCGCCCGGCGGGCCGGAATGGGGACTTCGGTTCGTCGTGACGCTGCTGTTCCCGAAATGAGGCAACCGGATGTCCCGCATGACCGGACGACAACCCGCCCAGACCGCCTGCCCGAAGCCCCGTCGAAGGGCCTGTCCTGAGCCCCGTCGAAGGGGCGTTGGCTTCGTTTCGTCGCCGGCGCGCGATCGGCGATGGAACATTTCCTTGATAGCAGGCCACCGGCAGCGTTTCGGGTTGGCTTCGATTGGCTTCGTTTTGCCAAGCAGGCACCCGCGGGCTTCCGCCCGCGGCTACAAGCTGGCGCAAGGCGGTCGGTCCCCGCGCGATCGAGCGATCGGAGTCATCCCGCCGCGCCAGGCATCCCGTCCGGACCGTCCGCATCGTGCGAAGCTGATCGCCGCGCGGTGGGAGCCCGCGGTCTGCGTCGCCGAACACAATGTCCCACGCTGCGCCGTCTTCCTTCAAACGGGGCGGTGCCAGCGCCCGGCCGTCGCGCGACTTGCGCCGCCCCGGCGCTCGAGATCGTTTTCGCCGTTGGGACATTTCGGGACTTTCCGGGACATCGTCCCCGTTCCCCGCCCCTCTCCCTGGGAGGCGCCCGCCAGCGGGCGCATCGAGCGCCCCATCTCGGGTGAACCGTGCGCGATTCTCGTGACAATCGCGCACGACGATTCCCCGATCGCGCGAAAAGCCCTGAAAAACGAGGCGAGAAAATTCGCATTCCGGCGGGATTCTCGTAAGTCCTTTTGCGCGATTCTCACGACAAACGCGCACAACCCCTTGCCCAAACCGCCGGCGCGCGACGACCGCACGCCGCTTCCCGAAACCAAATAAGGAGACCAGATGATGACGAAGACACCACGACTGTTCACGAGCACGGCATTGGCGGCGGCCCTCACGGCAACCGCTTGCATCGGATGTGCAACGCGACGCGCGCACGCGCAGGCCACGCCCGGGTTCAACAACAAGATTCCCGAGCAGATCATGACCCCCGACACGGTGAAAACCCGCCTCGGGACGCTCAAGTTCGTCGATGGCGTACCCACCGCCGAGACGACGAAGCTGGTCTACGACAACCTCGATTTCGCCCGCGGCATGGAGGTCTTCCTCAACTTCATCCCGGCCACGTCGATCGAAGCGATCCGCCTGGGCTTCATTGACCGCAAGATTACCAAGTCCAACCAGGCCATGATCTTCGACGAGCTGTGCGACTCCAACCCGCTGCTGCTCACGGCCAACACCGACACGGTTTACTGCTTCACGTTCCTCGACCTGGAAGCCGACGGCCCGACCGTCGTCGAGATCCCGCCCAAGTGCGGTCCGGGCACCGTCAACGATGCCTACTTCCGGTTCGTCACCGACATGGGCGTCCCCGGCCCCGACCGCGGCGAAGGCGGCAAGTATCTCATCGTCCCTGAGTCGTACCAAGGCGATCTCCCCAAGGACAAGAAGGACGGCGGCGAGTACTTCATCTCCCGCTCGCCGGCGCGGACCAACGTCCTGGTCCTCCGCGGCTTCCTGGTTGACGGTAAGACGGACGCTGCGTCGAAGATGTTCCGCGACGGGCTGAAGATCTACTCGCTGAGCAAGGCCGCCAGTCAGCCGAAGATGGAGTTTTTCAACGTGTCGAAGGTGCCGTTCAACACGGTGCACGCGAACACGTTCGACTTCTTTACCGAGCTGGACGAGGTGATTCAGCGCGAGCCGCTGGAATGCTTCGATCCCGAGCTGCGCGGGCTGGCCGGCGCGATCGGCATCGTCAAGGGCAGGAAGTTCGCGCCCGACGACCGGATGAAGAAGATCCTGACCGACGCCGTCGCCGTCGGCAACGCGACGGCCCGCGCCATCTCCTTCAACAATCGCGACCCGCGTGCCTACATTTACGGCCCCGACAGCCAGTGGAAGACCGGCTTCATCGGCGGCGATTACCGCTGGCTCGACGGCGACGGCATGGCCGGCCGAAACCAGGACGCCCGAACGCTGTTCTTCTACATGGCCACCGTCAATACGCCGGCGATGGCGATGAAGATGGTCGGCAAGGGCTCGCAGTACGCGTTCATCGGCGCCGATAAGACAGGCGAGCACCTCGACGGCGCCAAGAACTACAAGCTCACCATCCCCGCCAACGCCCCGGCGAAGGACTTCTGGTCGGTCGTCGTCTACGACCCGCAAACCCGTTCTGAACTGCAGACCACCCAGCCATTCCCCAGCAAGAACAACAAGCGCGACGAGCTTATGGTCAACGCGGACGGCTCGGTTGATCTCTACTTCGGGCCCACGGCGCCGGAAGGCAAGGAGAAAAACTGGACGCAGACGGTTCCCGGGAAGGGCTGGTTCGCGCTGCTGCGCCTGTACGGGCCGCTGGAGCCGTGGTTCGACAAGACCTGGCGGCCGGGCGAGATCGAAGTGGTGAAGTGACGCTCGGGCTCCTCGACACCTTCGATCCGCTGTTCGAGATCGTGGCGCCTTGAAGCGCCGATTGGTGATGGCCCGGCCGGCGACATCTCCGTCGCCGGCCGGGCGCGCACTGCTTCGTTCACAGGATCGTGATGAAGCTGCGAGTCCTCGTCATGATCGCCCTCAACCTTGCCACCTTTGCGCATTGCCTCACGGCGGCAACGCCGAAGGAGGCGGGCCGTCCCGCCACGCAACCGGCGACCGATGAAAGTGCCGCCGCCGCCGGGGGCGCCAAGAGTCTGTTCTTCGACCCCGAAGACGGCGCGTTCGACATCAGCGGGTTCCTCTCGACGCGCACGGGATTTCTTCCCGTCGTCATGCCCGTTACCGAGCCGGCGGTGGGATATGGGCTCGGCGGCGGGATCACGTTCTTCCACGAGAAGCCGCGCGTCGTGCAAACGGACGCCGGCCCGCGCGTCATTCCGCCCAATGCCACGGTCGTGGGCGGCATGGCGACGGAGAACGGAAGCTGGGCGGGCGGCGCCGGTCATCTGCACAACTGGAACGACGGCCGCATCCGCTACGTGATCGGCGGCGGATACGGGTCGCTCAACCTCGACTGGTTCGGACAGGGCGACGCGTTCGCCGGCCGCGCGTTCTCCTACAACATCGAAGCCTACGCGCTGATGCAGAAGCTCACGTTCAAGCTCGGCGACAGCGATTTTTTCTTCGGCCCGACCCAGCGGCTGCTCATCACGAACACGGAGTTCGACTTCGCGTCCGACCTCCCCACCCCCGGCTTCGACCTGGGCATCTTCCCCGATCAGTTCGATTCCACGATCAGCGGGCTTGGCCTCACGCTGGGCTACGACACGCGCAACAGCCTCTTCTCCCCGACGCGCGGCACGAAGGGGAGCCTCAGTTGGACGCAGAACGATGAGGCGATCGGCTCCGACTTTGACTACGGGCGACTCGACGCGGAGGTCTGCCAGTACGTCCCGCTGGGCGGGCCGTTCACGCTCGGGCTGCGCGCCGAGGCAAGTTTCGCCGGCGACAACGCGCCGTTCTTCGACCTGGCCTCGATCAACCTGCGCGGCATCCAGCGCGGGCGCTACGTGGACAACACCGCCCTGACGCTCGAGGCCGAACTGCGCTGGGACATCGCGCCGCGCTGGACGCTGCTCGGTTTCGGCGGCGTGGGATGGGCGGCGGACAAGTTCGACGAGATCGACGACGCCGAGGATGAGTGGGCGGGCGGTGCGGGGTTCCGCTACCTGATCGCGCGGAAGTACGATCTGCGGATGGGCTGCGACGTGGCGCGCGGGCCGGAGGATTGGGCGTTTTACGTGACGGTCGGGACCGGCTGGTTGCGCGACTGACCGCGCGCTGACGCGGGAGTCCTTCAACGAAAGCGGAGGCTTGCCATGTCGAAATTCACGCTGATCCTCGTCTTGCTGATGTGCTTCGC
>JBAUGM010000449.1:0-4272 GCA_049679725.1 Tepidisphaeraceae bacterium | reverse complement strand
ACGTGGGGCAGGCGCTGGCCGACATCGCGGCGACGCTCGGCTTCGAGGTCACGATCGTCGACGACCGCGCCGACTGCGCCTCCGCCGAGCGCTTCCCGCGCGCGGCGCAGCGCATCGTCGGCGAGATCGAGACCGAACTGCGGCGGATGGTGATCGACGAGCGGACCTACGTCGTCGTCGTCACGCGCGGCCACCGCCACGACGGCAAGGCCCTCGCGGCCGTCCTGCACGCGCCGGCGAAGTACGTCGGGCTGATCGGGTCGAAGCGCAAGGTGATGACGATCTTCCAGGACCTGCTCGCGCAGGGCGCGGACCTCGATGCCCTGTGTCGCGTGCGCGCGCCGGTGGGACTGGAAATCGGCGCTGTGACGGTCCCGGAGATCGCGCTGAGCATCGCCGCCGAGATCGTCGCCGTCCGCCGCGGACGCGACGACGCGCCGGCGAACCCCATGAAATTCGACCCGCACCGCCTGCGCGATCTGCTGACGAAGAACGCGTCGCCGACCTGACACGACCCGCGGTCCGCCCGCGCCCGCATCCGCTGCGAAGGTCTGCAAGAAAACCTCCAATCTGCGAGCACCGTTCTCCCTCTCCCCGCAAACAGCCCCGGAGAGAGGGAGGACGTTGCTCGAACTGTTCACGGGCAACATCCGACATAGAATCGGCGCCATGTCCCTCAACCAGCAGCTCGCGGAACTCTTCCACGCCTTGGCCGCGCTCATGGAGCTGCGCGGCGACAACCAGTTCAAGGTGATCGCGTTCCAGAAAGTCTCGCGGATCATCGCCGAGTCGAACCTCGATTTTCGCAAGTGCATGGAGGAGGGAACGCTGTGCGACATCGAGGGCATCGGCAAGGGCAGCCGGCAGATCATCGAGGAGTTCATCAACAGCGGGAAGAGCAGCGTGTTCGAGGAGGTCGCCTCCACCGTCCCGGCCGGGCTCGTGCCGCTGATGAGCATCGAGGGGCTGGGGCCGAAGACGATCAACCTGCTGTGGAGGGAGCGCGGCATCACGAGCCTGGAGGCGATGGAACAGGCGATCGCCGGCGGCGCGCTGGCGGGCGTCAAAGGGCTGGGCGAGAAGAAGATCGCGTCGATCAAGGCGGGCATCGAGCATTACAAGTCCGGCGCCGTCGACGGCGCCGTCGCGCGGCGCACCGGCATCCCGCACGCGACCGAGCACGGTGAGGCCCTGCTCGCGCTCGTGCGCAAGATCAAGGGCGTGACGCGCGCCGAACTGGCCGGGAGCCTGCGCCGCCGGCGCGAGACGATCGCGGACCTCGACATCGTCGCCGCGATAAAGGATCCGGACGTCGGCGGCGACGTCAGTGCCGCGTTCGTCAAGCTCCCCGGCATCGTGCAGACGCTCGTCGCCGGCCCGAGCAAGTGCAGCGTGAAGATCGCCAACGGCATGCAGGCGGACCTGCGCATCGTGCCGGAGGACAACTTCGGCGCCGCGCTGCTCTACTTCACGGGTTCGAAGGACCATAACGTGAAAATTCGCTCGCTCGCGCTGAAGAAGAAGATGACCCTCAACGAGTGGGGCCTCTACAACCTCTGTGACTACGACAGCGCCAAAAAGCAAATTGCAAAGCCGCCGCCAGTGGCGGCGCTCGCCTCGAAAAGTGAATCCGACATCTATCAAACCCTCGGCCTCGCCTACGTCGAGCCCGAACTCCGCGAAGACCGCGGCGAAGTCGACGCCGCGAAGGAGAACCGACTCCCCAAGCTCCTCACCCTGAAAGACATCCGCGGCGACCTCCACATGCACACGACCGAGTCCGACGGCGCCGCCACGATCGAGGAGATGGCGATGGCCGCCCAGGCGCTCGGCTACGAGTACCTCGCCATCACCGACCACTCCAAGGCGCTGGCGATGACCAACGGGTTGTCCGAGGAGCGATTGCTGAAGCACATCGAGAACGTCCATCGCATCTCCGCGAAGCTGAAAGGAATCACGCTGCTCGCCGGCTCCGAGGTGGACATCCTCGTGGACGGTCGCATGGACTACGACGACGACATCCTGAAGGAACTCGACATCGTCATCGCCAGCCCCCACGTCTCGCTGAAACAGGACACGAAGAAGGCGACCGATCGGTTGCTCCGCGCCATCAACAACCGCTACGTCAATGTGATCGGCCACCCGACGGGGCGGCTGATCAACGGACGCGAGGGGTTGCCGCTGGACCTGGAGAAGATCTTCAAAGCCGCCGCCGAGACGGGGACGGCGCTGGAGATCAACGCGAGCTATCCGCGACTGGATCTGAACGACGTGAACGCCCGCAACGCGCACGATGCGGGCGTCATGATCTCGATCAACACCGATGCTCACAGCACGGGCGAGTTTCAGCTGATGCCCTACGGCATCGACGTCGCCCGCCGCGCGTGGCTGACGCCGAAGGATGTGATCAACTGCATGCCGTTGGCGGGGCTGAAGAAGTTCCTCGCCGCCAAGCGCGGGCGGTAAGCAGTTTCGTCACTGCCAAGCCCGACCCTGGCGACATCGACGCCGTCGTCCTTCTACCGCTCGATTTTCATCTTCAAGTTCGGCGGGATGACGAGCCCGCGCTGGAACTGGAGTCGATGCTGATCAGCCGTCATCCCGAGGAACTCTTCGCCGCCGAGGACGAGTCGGACTGGGGGGGAGTGGGTCGAATTCTTCAGCCGCACGCGCGCACCGGACGGCCGTCGCAAAGGCCTAGTGGAGGTTCAACTATGATCGTCGGCACGACTGAATATGAGAAGGCCCAGGAAGAACTCCGCGACCTCGAAGCCCGCCTGCACCGCGTCGAGCAAACCCACCCGACAGGCAAAGCGGGCGGGGACAAGGGGTTCACCAAGGCCGGCATCCGCAAGATGATCGCCCGGTTGCATGAGGAGTTGGCCGTCTACGAAGGCACCGAGGAAGCGAGGCAACCGGACGCGAAGTGACGCGCCGAATGGATTGCCGACGATCCGCGTCGGCCGACGCGCTGCGACATTCGACGAGGGCGTGACGTAAACCCTTGCCACTAAAGCGGCAAAGGCCGCGCCGGAGGAGAATGGGTTCGTTTTGCCATCCGCGCGCGATGGAACATTCCGGCACATTCCGGAACATTCCAGCACATCGGAAGATCAGACCTCTTCGGTTGCCAAAGAGCCGGGCGACGTCCTTCGACGCGCGCCTTCTGACACGGGCGACCCGTGCGCGATTGTCATGAGAATCGCGCACGATGATCTCCGGATCGCGCGAAAACCCCCGAAAAACGCGACAAAATAATCTGCAAAAATCCGATTTTGTCGTAACTCCTTTTGCGCGTTTCTCGCGACGTTCGCGCACGGTTTGCCCAACCCGCCACGCGTACTTGCGGCGAATTGCCCGACGATCTGATATAAAGCCGGGAACCCGCGACGGCGGGCAGCGTCTGCAAGTCTGAGTCTCGTTTCGGGGGTCTTTGCGCCATGGCGAAAATCATCCGTTGTCCAAACTGCGGGGAGAACGTCGAAGTCCCGGCGAACCCCACCGGGCAGGTCGTCACCTGCATCGCGTGCGGGACGGCGTTGCGCCTCAAGAGCCGCAAGAAGAACGATTCCGGCGTGGGCGATGCCAGCACCGGCTCCAAGGGCGGCTCGCTGAGCGGGTCGATGACCACGATCGCGCAGTCGCCGGGTTACGGACAAGCCTCCAGCGACGATCCGCCATCGCTCGGCACGGAATGCGAAGTCTGCGGGCAGACGGTCGACCCATCCGACCTGCTCGAAGACCGCGGGCGGATGGTCTGCCGGACGTGTTTGAAGAAGCCCAAGCCGACCGGCAAGGCGCCGAAGTTCGACAACCTGATCCCGTTTGCCGAGCCGGATGCACCCGCGCCGCGCGGGCAGTTGATCACGATGGGCCCGGCGCTGATGGGCGGGCTGCTGGCGCTGGCGATCTTCGCGGGGTGCCAGGTCTTCCTGTTCTTCAACCCCAAGCCGATCGGCACGGGGGTGGCCATCGCGAAGTCGACGCCCGACCAGCCGGCGCCGTCGAGCGAATCGGCATGGGACAAGCAGAATCGCCCGGCCATCGAGAAGCTGATGGCCGAGGCCGCGGCGCTCGAGGCGGACCCGGCGAAGGCGAAGGAGGCAATGGAAGCGTACGCGGCCGTCGTCGAACTGGCCAAGGGTCAGCAGAGCGGCAGCAAGGAAGTGACCGCGCTGGTCAACCAGGCGGATCAGAAGAAGAAAGCCCTCAAGACAGCGCTCGCTGCAGCCGCTGTCGCTGCTGCGCCGACGACCCCACCGGGTACCGAGC
>JBAUGM010000448.1:0-5302 GCA_049679725.1 Tepidisphaeraceae bacterium | reverse complement strand
CGGCCGGTGAGCCTGCGCGTGACGAACAGGTCGTGCGCCGCCGCGGCGGTGTCCTTGTGGATGCTCGGGGCGCCGGCGAGTTGCCCATCGACGGCGTCGCGCGCAAGCCGCGCGAGGGGGACGCCTTCGAGGCCGGGGACGTTGATCGCGTCGAGGACCGTTCGCCGCTGCGCGTCCATGAGGCCGGGGACACACATGCCCAGCGCGTCGACGTGATCGTGATCCGCGATCGCCGACCGGACGGCCGCGAGCAGGGCGGCGGCGCCGGGGCGCTCGTACGGTGCGCTCTGACCGGTCCACAGCCAGCGCGTCCCATCCCGCGCCGCGGCCTTCACGCTCCGCCCGCCGATGTCGATGCCGAGGCACACCATTTGAGCCTTAAAGAGGATCAACCGCAGATGAACGCAGATCAAATGCATTTCGTTTCTTATCTGCGTTCATCCGCGTTCATCTGCGGTTAACTCTCTATTGCTGTTTCGAACGCGGGCCGTAATGCGGAAGCGGCGCGCCGACTTCATACGCGCCCAGATCCGGCGCGGCGCCGGAGAAACCGTCGTTCACGCCCGGCAGCACCTGCCCCGCGTCGACGGCGGCCGACTTGGGCGAGAGGCGCACGTCGGTCGCGTCGATGCCGATCGCTTTCCGGTCGGATTCCGGCGCCGTCACGCCCGAGGCGAAGGCGGTCTTGCCGTCGACGAGGACGGCGTTCTTCCACACCGGCGATCGTTTGCGCATCTCCTCGAACGTCGCATACGTCTCGCCGCGGTTCCAGTTGAGGAAGTGGCTGAACGAACCGTTCACGGCGAAGCCGTCGTAGTCGAAATCGCAGGCAGTGGCGGGGATGGAGAAATCCACCGGCACCTTCGCCGTCGTGCCCACGAACAGGTTGTTGCGCGAGACCATGTTGCTCATCGGCTTGGGCGTCATGACGACGTGCGCGGGACCCGCCTTGACGCTCGTGTTGTGGAGAAACAGCGCGCCGCTGGGACCGTTGTGCATCTTGAACGGCTCGATGGAGACGTTGAACATCGCGTTGCGGAAGATGTAGACCGGCCCGCCGTAGACGGGCTGCGTGCTGATGCCCTGGAAGACGTTGGTGAGCCGGTTGTGGAAGACGCGGACGTTGCGCTGCGCGTAGTCAGCCTCGATGCCGTCGTCGGTCATCTCGCTGACGTCGTTGTTGTGGATGTCGATCGACTCGCAGCGCTGCGAGGGCATGGTGTCGATCGCGTCGGCGAAGGCGCGGATACGGTTGTAGGCGATGACGTGGCCCGAGCCGGTGAGCTGCACGCCGCGCGCGTCCTCGATGCCTTTGGCCCGCGGCCAGGTCGAAGGGCCTTCCATCACGTTGTCGGTGATGAAGTAGCCGTTGATGGCGTCCTTCTCGTTCTTCGTCGCGGTGAGCCCAAAGTCCACGCCGTTGATGCGGCAGCGGCGGAGGACGAGGCGGGCGGTGTCGTGGGAGACGATCGCATACTTCGCGTTGCGGATGGTCAGGTCCTCGAACCACCGGTCGTGCAGGCCGACGGCTTCGATCGCCTTGCCCGGGCGCTCGGCGGCGGCGCCCTGGCCGTCGATGATCGCCTCCCCGCCGCCCGCGCCACGGAAGACGATCGGCTTGCCCGGCTCGCCGCTCTTGCGGAGGGTGACCGGGCCGTTGTACACGCCGGCGGCGAGGAGGAACGTGTCGCCGGGCCTGGCGTTCTTCTCCGCGGCGGCGAGGCCTTTGTACGGGTCGTTCTTGGCGCCCGTGCCGCCGCCGTCGCCGGGGATGACGTAGTACATCGGCCCGCTCGGCGCGACGGGCTCGGCGACGGTGCGGGCGGCGAGCGTCTTGGTCGTCGCCTCTCCGCCGTCGGGGTCGGAGAGGGTCAGTTTCAGCTCGTAGGCGGTGTCGGGGTCGAGCAGCAGGACGCTGGCGGAGAGGAGCGTCTCGTCGTCGGCGAGCTTCAGCAGGGAGTCGTTCTCCTTCGGCTTGTGCGCGCCCTTTTCGACGCGGAAGAGCAGCGGACCCTGCCGCCACTCGCCACCGCCGGCGGTGCGGTAGTCGATGCGCACGGTCGCGTTCTGGTTGTCATCGCCCTTGATGATCCAGTACGCGCCCAGGCTGCGCAGCGTCGGCTTATCGAGCACCGGGCCGGTCGAGGGCTTGGCGGCGTCGCTTGCCAAAGCCGGCCCGGCGACGAAACACACGACGGCCATCAACGCACTGCGGGTCCATTGCTTCACGGCGTTTCCCTTCACGTCCTTGTTCCGGCGACTTGTCATCCTGAGGTACTCCGAAGGATCTAGCCGCGAGCGTCGGGGCCTCACCGACTTTGGCTAGATCCTTCGGAGTACCTCAGGATGACGGCGGCGCGCACACCCCGATTCCGGATTCGTATCACTTGGCCGCGGCGGTGGTGTTGGTGGCGGGGAGCGCGATCTTCAGGTCGAACGGCTCCGACTTCACGCCGTCCAGCACCTGGACTTCGGTCACGACCATCATCCGCGACGGCTTCACCGCGAACCTCACGAACCGCGCGTCGACCGGCGCATCGAGCGCGAGCGTGTGGTTGTGGGCCACGAACAGCTCCTCGTCGGTCCACATGTAGTTCACCGGGACGTCCTTCCAGCGGAGGTTGAAGTCGAACTTGCCGGCGGGCTTGAACTCCTTGCCGTCACCGGACACGAGCACCTCGACCTCGTCCTTCACCTTGCCCTTCATCGCGTCCTGCCCCGGGTAGCCGTGGATATGGATGCGGAACGCGGCGGCCTTCTTCGATTCCCCGAGGTCCACGGTGATCTCGGGCTTGGCGTTCTTGTTCCAGAGCGGCCCCTCCTTGTAGCTGCCGCCGCCGGAGTAGCTCGAGCCGACGCGGCCGTCGGTGAGCTTCTTGAGGTCGGGGTCGCCCGCTTCCCACTGGTTGTCGGAGGGCGGGACGGAGAGCGTGTACGGCTTGCCCTGCGCGAGGTTCGTGCCGTAGGTGACCCACTTGCCGACCCACTTCTCGCCGCCCGCGTCCTTGCCGTCGCTGTATCCGGGCTTCACGTCGCCGCCGCGCGCGCCTTTCGTGTTGATCGTCAGCGATGTCACGACCGGGTGATCGGCGCCGCCGACGTTGAGGTCGTACGTGAACGGCAGCTTGTCGACGACCTGCGTATGGCTGCGGTCCACGAGCGTGTAGTCCGCCTGCGGCTCGCTCCAGTTGAACGTCACCTCCAGCGGCGTCGAGCTTGACGCCGCGACCTTGTGATTCGCTTCCATGCGGACGGAGTAAACGCCGGCGTTCTTCAGCACGTACTTGAACAGCACGCTCTTCGTGCTGGCGGGAATGTCGGTCGTCACCTGGTTGTGGATGTCGTCCCACGGCTGCTCGGTGTCGGTGAGCGCGTAGCTTTCGACCCACGTCTTGCCGCCGTCGAAGGAGTGCTCGAAGCGAATCGAGGACTTGGGGTTTCGCACGTACATGCGGGCCCCCTGCGTGATCTTCGTGAGGTCCTGCGGCGCGTCGATCTTGAACACGACGTACCCCTCGCCGCCCTTCTCCGCGGGGTTCATGACGGCGTTCCAGCCCTCGTGGTCTTCCTTCGTCTTGACGTTCACCGACTCCACGGCCATCGGCTTGTAACGGTCGCTCTGGAGTTCCGGCCAGAGCACGATCGAGCCGGCTTGCTCGCCGGCGCCGAGGTAGATGGTGTTCTTACCGACGTTCAGCTTCGGCTGGGTCTTGGAGTTGATCTGCGTGATCGTCTCGAACTTGATGTTCCTGGCATCCGGCGCCTTCACCAGCACTTCGTACGCGCCGTTGACTTCATCGATGAGCTTGAGATCGACCTTGGACGAGTCCGGCTTCGGCAGTTCGGTCCAGGTCATCCCGTTGTTCCTGCTGATCGCGATCGAGCCGGCGGAGTCGGCGGTGATCTTCAGGCTGGTGATGACGTTGGCGCCTTCGACCTTATAGGTGCCGTCCGCGGCGGGCTTGGGCGGCACGTAGGTGCGCACGCCGGAGCCGCGGATGCGGTAGCGCGGGTTCTTGGCTTCCGGGTCGAGCGGTTTGCCGTCCTTGCTCTTGCCGTTGGGCGTGAAGTAGGCGGGATCGGACTTGTACTCCTTGGTTCCCTCCGCCGGCTTGTCGAGGCGCGTGTAATGGCGGGCGTACGTCTCACCGTCGCGCAGGTTCAGGATGTAACGGTGCCCGCGCTCGCCGTCGTTGGTGTAGGAGCGGTACTTCAGGTACTTGGGATTGAACGTGTCCTCGCCGAGGTGGCGCAGGTCGCGGATGGTGTCGGCGCCTTCGAGGAACCCGTCCGGTCCGGAGCCGTTGAGGGCGTGGTACATCGCGATGTGCCCGGCCTCTTCCTTCCCGCCGGACGCCGCGCAGCCGAGCGTCTTGCCGACGTCTTCGATGCCCGCGATGGTCTTGCCGTCGCACAGCGTGTAGATCACCGAGAGGCTGTTGTCGTAGTGGTGCCAGGCGTCGTCGTAGAACACCTCGGGGACGGTGTGGGCGGCGATGTCGTAATACTTCACCTTGTACCCCATGTGCTGCCAGATCATGCAGTTGATGCCGGAGATGGTGGAGCACATCGTATAGCCGTAGTCGTTGAACTGCCGGATGGGGTCGGTTTCAGCCTTGCCGTGCAGGCTCATCGGCTTGGTCTGCCGGCGGGCGATGTGGCTCCAGTAGAACAACGCCCACATCTTCTCCTTGTCGGCGTCCCAGCGGCTGGTGGTGGAGTGGACGAGCGAGTCGAGGTCGCTGTAGTCCGGGGAACCGTCGGTGACGACCTTCAGGTTGTACACGTCGGCCCGCACGGACGGGGCGGAGAGGACGGCGGACAACCCGAACACGGTGGCGGCGGCGGCGAGATACGATCTGTGTTTGGTCACGAATCCCTCGATGGTGATGGGGTCTGCCAGCAATGTAGCGACTTCCCCCGGCAATTAAAATAGTTATCTATAATAATTAGTGGAAAGGGCGATGGCCTGCGTGCTGGGCGGGCGAATCAAACCCAGGCGAAGGGCATCCGTTTGAATTATTATACCACATAATATAAACGATGTCGGGGGGGGGGGCGACCGTTCTGGTTGCGTTCAGCGGAAGCGGATCTCACATGGGCGACGCCGCCGGGTATTTCGACCTGCAGGTGAACGGCTACGCCGGCGTCGACTTCCACGGCGACGACCTGGCGGCCGATGCGTTGCACCGCGCCTGCGCCGCCCTGCGCGCCGACGGCGTCGCGCACATCCTCCTGACGATCACGACGGACGACGTCGGCGTGATGCAGCGCCGGCTGCGCCGCGTCGTCGCGCTTCGCG
>JBAUGM010000447.1:0-2746 GCA_049679725.1 Tepidisphaeraceae bacterium | reverse complement strand
GGGCGGCGTCGCGCTCCTTCTCGGGCAGGCTCTTGACCTTCGCCAGCGCCTCGTCGCGCGCCTTGGCGGCGGCGGCAGCGGCGTCGTCGCGGCGCTTGACGATCTTGTCCTTCAGCGCGCCGAGCTTGTCCCCTTCGCGCGCCTCGTTGAGCGCGTCCTCGCGCTGGGTGACGACCTGCTCCTGGAGCAGGCGGTCGGCGTACTCGGCCTCGATCGCCTCGCGCGCGGTCCGGCGCTGGGCGAGGAAGTCGGCGCTGGTCTTGCCGGTGTTGCGCATCTCCTCGTACGCGTCCACCTCGCCCGGCACCGCCAGGTGCCGCGCCGGCCAGATGCCGTCGAGGAACCGTCCGCCGGCGTAGATGCCCAGCAGGAGGATCAGGCCGAGCACGAGCTTGGACGGGTGGACCGCGACGCGGAAGGCGCGGAAGAGGTTGGTGAACGGAAACGTGTCGCGCCAGTTGATGCCGCGAATGACCTGCGGTTCGTCCGCCATGAGCCGGATCTCCTTCCCAAGGGATCGAGTCGAGTGTGCGGGCGCGATTATAGTCGGGGCGCGGAGCCCGTCGAGATGCACGGACGAAGAAACGAAATCCCCGAACCTCCGCGCTGCGCGCTACGCCCCGGGGCGCAGCGCAGCGAAGTCCCGGGGATTCTTCGTCCGGTGAGACGCGAAACGCTTACTGCGCCTCGTCGGAATCAGTTCGATCGCTTTGCTCGTCGGGCTCGGGATCGCTCACGGGGATCTGATACTTCCCGTCGAGCCAGCGCCCCAGGTCGATCAGCTTGCACCGCTCGCTGCAGAACGGAAACGTCCCGGGCGCATCCGGCGCGGGCGGCTCGGAGACGGGTTGCTTGCAGATGGGGCAGCGCATGGTCGCGCTCATTTCTTTCTTTTCCCGTTCCCCTTCGGCTTGGCGGCGGACTTCGACGCCGTCTCCGCCTTGGGCGCGGGCTCGCTCTTGACGGCGGGCTTGGCGTCCGACGACGTCGCGGTTGCGCCGGCGCTATCCGCGGGCTTGGCATCCGACTTGGCGTCCTTCGATTCCCCGCCCCCGCCGCCGCCCGACTCGGCCTTGGCCTTGTCGGTGTAGCTCTTGTCGCGGTAGTCGGTGATGTAAAAGCCGGAGCCCTTGAAGATGAGCCCCGCGCCGGTGCCGATCAAGCGCTTCACCTTCGCCTTCCCGCACTCGGGGCAGCGTTTGACGGGAGAGGCCGACATGGAATGGAATCGCTCGAACGCGTAGCCGCAGGCGTCACATTTGTATTCGTAGGTTGGCATGAATGTTCGTTGTCCGTTGTCCGTTGTCCGTTGCTGCAACTGACAACGGACGGACTACTGACCTTTGCTTACGGAAACCTGCGCCGGCCGCAGCGTCCGATCGTGCAGCGCGTACCCCTTCTGCAACGTCTGCACGACGCTGCCGGGCTCGAACTCGCTGGCGGCCTGCATCAGCGCTTCGTGGCGCGTCGGGTCGAACGGCTCGCCCGGTTGCGGCGCGATCTCCTGGACCTGCTGCTGCTTCAGCACGTTGAGCCACTGGTCGTGGACGATCTGCATGCCTTTAAGCAACGACGCGGTGTCGGTCTTGGCTGGGTCCTGCGCGAGGGCGCGCTCGAAGTTGTCGATGACCGGGAGGAGGCTCTTGATCAGGTTTGCGTTGGCGTACTGCGCGCGCTGGTCGGCCTCGGCCTGGATGCGCTTGCGCGAGTTCTGGAAGTCGGCGGTGGCGCGGGCGAGGCGCTCGTAGAGCGCGTCGCGATCGGCCTTGAGCTTGTCGAAGTCCGAGCTGCCCGGCGCCTCGGCGGCTTCGCCTTCGAGGATCGTGCCGTCGTCCTGCTCCTCTTCGAAGGGGTTCTCGTCGTCGTCGATGGGTATCCGGCTCATGGCAGTTCTCTCTTACTCGGCCTTGAAGACATCCTTCAGCTTGTCGAGGAAGCTTCGCCGTTGGGGCATGGTAGCGCCGTCTTCGGTGGTCGCATACTCGTGAAGGAGCTGGCGCTGCTTTTCCGTGAGGCGCTTGGGCACCTCGATGAGGACCTGGACGAGCTCATCGCCCGCACGATGCGAGCGGACGTCGGGCAACCCCTTGCCGCGCATCTTGAAGACTTCGCCGTGCTGGGTGCCGGCGGGGATGTCGAGGTTCTCGGCGCCCTTCAATGTCGGCACTTCGATCGTCGCGCCCAGCGCCGCCTGGGTGAAGCTGATGGGAAACTGGCAGACGAGGTCGTTGTTGTGCCGGCTGAAGATGGGGTGCGGCTTGACGGTGATGTAACAGTGCAGGTCGCCCGGCGGGGCGCCGCCGTCGCCGGGCTCGCCCTGGCCGGTGATGCGGACGGCCTGGCCTTCGTGCACGCCGGCGGGGATCTTCACGGTGACCGTCTGCTTGCGGAGCTGTCGGCCGGATCCGGCGCAGGCGACGCAGTGGTCGCGCACGACGCTGCCGCGGCCGCGGCAGTTGGGGCAGGTCGTGACCATGCGGAACATCCCGCCGAACCCCTGCTGCGCGACGCGACCGTTGCCGCCGCACTGCACGCACACGACGGGCGAGCTGCCGGGTTTGGCGCCGGACCCGCGACAGGTGTCGCAGATGTCCTGGCGCTCGAACTCGATCGTCTTCTCCGCGCCGATCGCGACTTCCGCCAGCGACAGCTCGACCTGCGTCTCGAGGTCGAACCCGCGCGAGGTCCTGGCGCGTCCTCCCCCGCCACCCCCACCCGCGCGGCCACCGAAGGCGCCGCCGAAGAT
>JBAUGM010000446.1:0-3949 GCA_049679725.1 Tepidisphaeraceae bacterium | reverse complement strand
CGGCCCCTCTCCCTAACCCTCTCCCCGAGTACGAGGAGAGGGAACTTGGAGCATCACTTCCCCAGCCACTTCTCCCAGTTCTTCGCGTACTCGTCGACGTTCTCCTTCGTCACCTGCGTGAGCGGGTCGACGAGGACGGGATTGGCCGGGTCTTTCTGGTTGAGGACTTTGTCGAGCAGCACTTCCACGCTCTTGTGGCCCCAGCCGTAGCAGTCCTGCGCGAACAGGATCTGCACGTGGCCGCTCTTCAGATAGGCGAGTTGCGCGGGCAGCGCGTCGCAGCTGGTCACCTTGATCTTGCCCGGCTCCCACTTCAGCGCGTTGGTCGTGAACAACGGCCAGCCGCCGATGAAGGCCCAGCCTTCGATGGACGGGTTGGCGTTGGTCGCGGTGGCGACGGCCTCGGCGGCCTTCTCAGGCGTCTCCTCGTGGTAGAACACCCCGCCGCTGGCGGGAAGCAGTTTCACATTCGGATGCCTGGCGATTTCGTCCTTGGCCGCCTGAACGCGGAGGGCGAGGTTCGTGCCGCTCTGGTTGCCGCCGAGGATCGCGACGGTCCCCTTGTCGCCCATCGCCTTGATCAGCGCGGCGGTGATGTCGACGCCGATCTGCTTGTTGTCGCTGCCGTAGTAGGCCATGCGCTTGCTGGAGGGGGCATCGGAGTCGAAGCACATGACGGGCACGCCCTTGTCGACCGCGCGATCGATGGCGGGGGTGAGGGTGGCGGCGTCGGTGCAGGAGACGGTCATCGCGTCGACGCCGGCGCGAGTGAGCGCTTCGATCGCCTCGACCTGCTTGGCCGCGTCTTCGCTGGTGGGCGTGCGCCAGTCGATCTCGACGTCGACGCCGTGCTTCTCGCCCAGTTCCCTGGCCGCGTCCTTGGCGCCGGCGTAGGCGGCCTGGAAGACGTCGTTCGACTGGCTCTTGGCGACCATGCCGATGACGACTTTCCGTTTCCCGCCGGTGCCGCCCGCGCCGCTGGTGGTCGCGGCTTCCTCCTTCTTGCAGCCGGCAAGGGCAAGACCGATGCACGCCAACCCGACAACCGCCCACGTCCGCATGTTCCGCTTCATCGTGTTCCTCATGTTCCTCGTCGCTTCCCATTTGCGCCACATGTCATCCTGAGGTACTCCGAAGGATCTAGTCGAGAATGGCGGGCCTCTTCATCGTGGCTAGATCCTTCGGAGTACCTCAGGATGACAATTCCGTCCTTTGGCCAACTCGTGCAATCCGAGCTACGCCTTCCGCGCCCCCGCCTGCCTTCGGCTGCGGAGGACCGCGCCGACCCGATCCAGCGCCACCGCGACGATGATCGACAGGCCGACGATGATGTTCTTGTACTCCTGGTTCAGGTGCAGGATGTTGATCGCGTTCTCGATCATCGCGAGGATCAGCGTGCCGAGCAGCGCCCCCAGCGCCGCCCCGCGCCCGCCCGCCAAACTCGCCCCGCCCACCACGGCGGCGGCGACGACGGTCAGCTCGTAGCCTACCGCCGAGCTGGTCGAGATCGTCCCGAACCGCCCCAGCGACACCAGCCCCGCCAGCCCGGCCAGCAGCCCGGAGACCGCGTAGACGCGCAGCTTCACGCGGTTGACGTTGATCCCGCTGAACCGCGCCGCCTCCTCGTTCCCACCGACCGCATACGTCTCCCGCCCCGCCACGCACAGCCGCAGGTAAACGTAACCCGCCGCGATGACGATCAGCGTCGCGATGAGCGGCCAGAGCTGCATGCCGAACAACTCCGCGCGGAACCAGTGCGTCACGCTCGCATCCGGCAACGGCCGGCCCGCGCGGGGCAGCGTCTTCACCCCGAACGGCAGCACGTTGGCGATCCCGCGGAAGATGCTGAGCGTCCCGAGCGTGACGATGAACGGGTGCATGCGCAGCCCGACGACGAACGCCCCGTTGATCAACCCGCACGCCAACCCCACCGCCAGCGGCAGCGCGATCGACAGCGGCGTGACGATCGCCGGCGACGCATCGCGCGGGAACTGCTGAAGCGTCCACGCCGTGATCAATCCCGCCAGCGCCATCGTCGACCCGACGGAGATGTCGATGCCGCCACAGATGATGACGAGGGTCAGACCCATCGCCATGATCGCGTAGTAGCTCATCGGCGTGGCGATGCCGTCGATGAGGTTGTCGGTGTTGAGGAACGTGTTGGCCCGGCCGGGCGCCGCGTCGTAGTAGCCGTAAATGCCGAGGAAGATCCCCAGCACGAGCACAACGCCGACGAGTCCGGCTTCCTGGAAGCCGCTGAACCGGCCCTTCGATCCGCGCGCCGACGCGGCGCGCGAGGGGATGGGGACTTCACTGACCGGCGCTGCATTGGACATGTGCGCGTTGCCTTTTCCTGCTCCATCGGACGGAGGCGAGGTCTGCCGTGCATTGTTCCAGAGATCGGCCGCGCAGGAAAGTGGGCGCGGGATGACAGGGCACGAAACCGCTACATGAGGATGTCGCGCACCACATTTCCGCTCACGTCGGTGAGACGGTAATCGCGGCCGCCGTAGTGGTACGTGAGCTTCTCGTGGTCGATGCCCATGAGGTGGAGGATCGTCGCGTGCAGGTCATGGACGTGGACGCGGTTCTCGACCGCGTGCCAGCCGAAATCGTCGGTGGCGCCGTAGGTCATGCCGGCTTTGACGCCCCCGCCGGCGAGGAACATGGTGAAGCCGAACGGGTGGTGCTCGCGTCCGTCGGTGCCCTCGGCGGTGGGCGTGCGGCCGAACTCGCCGCCCCAGACGACGAGCGTCTCGTCGAGCATCCCGCGACGCTTGAGATCCTTGATCAGCGCGGCCACCGGTTGATCCGTCGCCATGCAGTTGTTGGGCAGTTCCGCCTTGAGGCTGCCGTGCTGATCCCAGAGCTGGCAGCTCGATCGCTTGGACGTCTGCGTGTGGTAGACCTGCACGACGCGCACGCCGCGCTCGACGAGCCGGCGGGCCATGAGGCACTGGCGGGCGAACAGGTCGGTCGCTTCATTGCCGACGCCGTAGAGCTTCAACGTCTCGGCGTCTTCGGTGCCCACGTCGAACGCCTCGGGCGCATCCGCCTGCATGCGATAGGCCAGCTCGAACGATTCGATGCGCGCGCCAAGGCGCGAGTCCTCCTCGCGCCTGGCCTTGTGCAGCGCGTTGATCTGCGCGAGCGCATCAAGCTCGGCGCGCTGGGCCTTGCGATCGAACTGCGCGTTGGCGAGGTTCGCGATCGGGTTCTTCAGGTCCGACACGAGCGTGCCCTGGTACGCCGCGGGCAGAAAACTGTTGCTCCACAGCGGCGCGCCCTGCGCCGGTTGCGCCGGGCTGATGACGACGAAGCCGGGGAGGTTGCGGTTCTCGCTGCCGATGCCGTACGTCAGCCACGAGCCGAGGCTGGGGCGCGAAAAGGCCTGTTCGCCCGTGTTCATCTGGAGGCAGGCGCCGTTGTGGTTGATGTTGTCGGCGACCATCGAGCGGACGACGCAGAGGTCATCGACGCAGTTGGCGATGTTCGGAAACAGCTCGGAGACTTCGGTGCCGCACTGGCCGTGCCGGGCGAAATTCCACGGGGAAGCGAGGAGGTTGCCCGTCTTCGTCCGCTCGAGCCTGGGCATCGGGAACGGCAGCGGCTTGCCGTTGTGCGCCGTCAGCATCGGCTTGGGGTCGAACGTGTCGACGTGCGACGGGCCGCCGGACATGAACAGGAAGATGACGCGCTTGGCCTTCGCCGGGTGCATGGGCGGGCGCGAGGTGAGCGGGTGCGCGGCGCGCGACGGATCGCGCAGTCCCGTCAGCCAGGCGTCGACGGCGGTGCTGGCCAACGCGTCCTGCGCGAACAGGCCCGCCAGGCCGATCATGCCGAAGCCGTTGGCGAAGGTCTTGAGAATCTGGCGGCGATTGGGAACGGATTGATCCTGCTTCATTGCTTTTCACCGTGGCTTGGGCGTCTCGCCCGAGCGTTCAGGATG
>JBAUGM010000445.1:0-6551 GCA_049679725.1 Tepidisphaeraceae bacterium | reverse complement strand
CGCTGGCGCTCTGCCCCGCCGTGGGGCGATCCACGCTCAAATCAGCGCCTCCACCGCCTTGCGACTGTGGTCGTCCAGCTTGTCGAGGGGTGCCAGCTCGTACACGTTTCCGTCCGCATCCTTGATGCTGAAGCGCCCGTCGTTCATGAAGCGGATGTCTTCGCGCTCCTGCACGCGGAACTCGATGGGGCCGCGGTCGGTCTGGACGGCCCACTGCTGGAAGCCGAAGCGGACGTCGACATGATCGATGCGCGTGATCTTGGGGATGAGGACCGATGCGCGGAGGGAGTTTTCGATCACGCCGCGCTCGAGGGGGCCGAGGGCGTTGATGTCGTCGATCAGCATCAGCTCCTTGCCTTCGCTGTTGCGCACGCTGATGTACCGGCCGGGCCTGGACCACGGGAACGAGCGACGGATGCGCACGTCCTTCACGTCTTCCTGCCCGGGCCTCCGGAGACTCAGCTTGCCCTGCGCGTCGGTGATCAGTTCGAACGGATCGGTCATGTCGCACCCGCCTTTGTCCTGGTGTGTTTCACTGGCGCGTCGGCCTTGAGAAGTTCGATCGGGTCGCCCGCGCGGACAGCGCCTTCGCTGACGACCTTCGCCACCCATCCGCTGCGGCCCTCGATCATCCACGGCAGGTCGGGCGACCACTTCATGAGCGTGCGGCAGGGGACACGGACGTTGGTGATCTCGAGGACGCACGTTTCGCCGACGCGCAGTTGGTCGCCCTTGCGGAGCGACTGGAGGTCGACGCCGCGGGTGGTAAAGTTTTCGCCGACGGCGCCATTCGCGAGGTCGACGCCGTCTTCGCGCAGCCAGGCGTAGAGTTCTTCGCTGTAGAGGCAGATCGCGCGGTCGGGTCCGCCGTGATACTTGCGGTTGCGCTGCGCGTCGCCGGCGACGCCGTCGCGCCAGACGTGCGCGGCGTCGATCGGCGTCTTGGGAATCCCGCCGGGCGAGATGCTGAGTTGGGCGAGGATGCCGGTCATGTCACTCTCAAAAGCGCGTCCGCCACGTCATCCTGATGATCTGGTCACGAACGAGAGGGCCTCTCATCCATCGCTAGATCCTTCGGAGTACCTCAGGATGACACCAGCGGAGCGATCTCGTCGAAATAACCGTTCAGCACCACGCTTCGTTCAAATCGAAGCCGTGGAGCTGCTTGCACTTGAGCGCTTTCGCCCGGTCCAGCGCGGCTTTGCGGAGCGCGTGTTCAATGCCGTGGCCGCAGAATTTTGGGTCGATGCCGTAGGAATCGAGCCTGGCCTCGACGCAGGCGCGCTTCGACATCGGTTCGCGCAGCGCCGGCTCGACGTGGAAGCACACGTGGGCGGCGGGCTCGTCGTCGACGAACGCGACGAGCAGGTTCTGCCGTGCGGACAGCCACCCGTTGGGATCGACGTGTAGCGAGGCGCGCTCGCCTTGCTTCTCGACGGCGCGCAGCACCTTCGGCCAATCCCTGTGCCAGTTGTCGACGAGATCGACCCGCGCCAATCCGGTCGCGGGTTCTCGGTTGTGAATCGCGGACATGGTCATCCTCCCTGCGGCGTCGGCAACAACAACAAAAGACGTGGTCTTCGAGGTCGTCGTCGTGCTGGTAGTCGTGGTCCTCGTGATCATAGACGTATAAACGCCGCGAACGTTGCGGAAATTTCGCCCGTCCCTGTTTAGGGACTAACCAACTAACGAATCGCGACCATCGAACTCATCTCCACCTGCGTCTTGTGCAGCTTCGCATAGACGCCGTCGCTCTTTTCCACGAGTTCCCGGTGCAATCCCTGCTCGACGACCTTTCCCTTCTCGAGCACGATCAACCGGTCGGCGGCCGTGAGCGTGCTGAGACGGTGGGCGATGGCAAACGTTGTCCTGCCCTCGACGAGTCGGTCCAGCGCCTGCTGGATCTGCTTCTCGGTTTCAGAGTCCACGGACGACGTCGCTTCGTCGAGTATTAAGATGCGCGGATTGTGTAAGATCGCCCGCGCGATGCTGACGCGCTGGCGCTCGCCGCCCGAGAGCGACTGCCCGCGCTCGCCGACCATCGTGTCGTAACCGTCAGGGAATCCGACGATAAAATCGTGCGCGTTAGCAGCCTTGGCCGCCGTGACGACCTCGGCCTCGCTCGCGTCGGGGTTCCCGTAGCGGATGTTGTCGGCGATCGTGCCGTGGAACAGGTACGGCTCCTGGAGCACCATTCCGATCTGCCGCCGCAGCCAGCGCACGTCGTAGTCGCGGATGTCGATCCCGTCGATGAGCAGTTGCCCATCCGTCACGTCGTAGAACCGGCAGATCAGGTTGACGAACGTGCTCTTGCCGGCGCCGCTGGAGCCGCACAGGCCGATCATTTCGCCGGGCTCGGCGGTGATGGACACCTCGCGCAGCGCGGGCTGCGCTCCCTCGTAGCTGAACGAGACCTGTCGGAACTCGACGCGACCGTCGAGCCGCTCCTTCGTGACCGCGCCGTTGCGCGAGTAGATCTCCGGCGGCGTGTCGAGCACCTCGAAGACGCGCGTCGCGCTGCTGGCGGCCCGCGTGATCATGCGGTTGCTGTTGGCCAGCTCCATGATCGGCCCGTAGAACCGGGCGACGAACGCGATGAAGGCGGTGAGCATGCCGATGGTGACATTCGCGCCGGGGCGGTTGATCACCATCCACCCGCCGACGATCCAGACGAGCACCGTGCCCAGCTGCATCAACCCGCTGATGACCGGCGCGAGCTGCGTCCAGATGACGTGGATCTCCTGCTCCTTCTCCGTGTACTCGTCGCTGCGGCGGTCGAAGCGCGCGATCTCGCGCTTCTCGTTCGCGAACGCCTTCACCACCTTCACCCCCGGCACCGCGTCACCCACGACGGCCGTCAGGCGCGACCAGTAGGTCCACAGCCGCCCGAACATCGACTGCATCTTCTTCGAGCGGTGATACGTGATGGCCGCCAGCAACGGCAGCGGCAACAGCGCCAAACACGCCAGCCGCCAGTTCATCCAGAACATGACGGCCGCGATGAACACGATCAGCGTGCAGTCGCGCACGATGTTGACCGATCCGAAGACGATGAAGTCCCACAGCCGGTCGGTGTCGCTCGTGACGCGCGTGATGAGCGAGCCCGTGCGGCGCTTGGCGAAGTAGCGCATGCTCAGCTCGTGCAGGTGGGCGTAGACCATGTGCCGCAGGTCGCGCGTCACCTCGGTGCCGATCTGGGCCAGAATGCGCAAGCGGATGCCGCCCACGACTTCGCTCAGGACGATGGTCGTCACCAGCAGGCCAATCCACATCCACAGGGTCTGCATCCGATCGACGACCGGAAGGTCGAGGAACACGGGTTTTCCGCTCACCGGGTCGTACGTCTTGGGCTCGATGGCCGTGTCGATCAGATAACGGGTGAAGACGGGCGGAAGCACCGCCAGACCGGAGAAGAGCAGCGTCAGCGCGACCGACGCCCAAATGCGCTTGCGGTAGGGCTTCGCGACTTCGAGCAACCGCCAGAGGATCTTCTTCGTCTGCTGGCAGCGCGGGCAGACGCCCTCGGCGTAGGCGGGGATGATCTCTCCGCATTTCGCGCACGTTTCCTTCGCCTCGGCCTCCCGCTCGGCGCTTTCGAGCCAGTCGGGCGGGACGTCCGTGCCCGCCCTGGCCGGCAGGCGACGTTCGAGCTTGCGGTGCAGCCGCGTCATCCCGCGCCGGTGCCGGCGCGAGTAGCGCAGCTCCGCCACGCGCTCGCCTTTGGCGATCACGTTCAGCCGGTCGACGCCGAGCCCCTCGACGATCTTCGCCTCCTCGACATCCGCGACGGGGATCGTTCGGGGCGCGCCGTCCGCGCTCGTGAGGATCAGCAGCGAGCGGTCGGTCAGCACCGCGTAGCGCGTCACGTAGCGGTTCTCCTCGTCGAGGTCGTACTGCGCCCACGCGATCAGCGCCTGCCCATCGAGCTGACCGTTGAAGCGAGCGCGCAGGCTCTGCGGCAGCGTGTCGCCGTGCGTCTCGGCTGATTCAGATGTCGGCTCGGCCCTGTTCTCGGACATGGTTCTCAACCTCTCAGAGCGATCGACGAATTGGCGATTGTAGGCAGATTGACTGCGGAAGCGCGCGGACGGAACCTATGGCACGATGTCGAGCACTCCGCACAAGGTTGCACTGGTGACGGGCGGCGCCAAGCGCGTCGGCCGGGCGATCGTCGAGCGGCTGGCGAAAGCCGGCTGGCATGTCGCGTTCACCTACTATTCGAGCGAAGCCGAGGCGGACGGTCTTCAAGAAAGCTTCTGGAACTCGGGCACTGAATCCTATCCGGTGATAATGGTCACTGCCGATCTTGGAGAACTGGCGACGTTCGGAAAGTACATCCGCAACGCCGTCGAACGGTTAGGACGCCTCGACCTGGTGGTGAACAATGCGTCCGTCTATCGACCCGATCCGGCAACCCACGACCCCGCGTTTGTCCGTCAGATGTTTGCCGTCAACTTCGACGCACCGCTCCAACTCGTGGACTGGTTCGGCCCGCTCCTGCGGCAGCATCGCGGCCATGTCGTCAACATGCTCGACATCCTCGCCGAGCGCCCCTGGCCGCGCTATGCGACGTACTGCGCGAGCAAGGCGGCACTGTGGAACGCGACGCTCTCGATGGCGCGGGAACTGGCGCCCGAAGTCACGGTGAACGGCATCGCCCCCGGCGTCGTCGCCTGGCCGGACGACTTTCCCGACGAGGAGCGGAAAAAGTATCTCAAGCGAGTCCCGCTCGCCCGCGCGGGCACGCCGGCGGACGTCGCCAACCTCGTCCACTTCCTCGCGACAGAGGGATCGTACATCACGGGGCAGATCATTCGTTTGGATGGTGGTCGATCCATTACGTGACGAGTCCGCACCGCGCTCCCCATTTAGCCGCCCCGCTTGCGGGGCGCTGTCTTTCTGCGATCGAACGGCGAGCACCCCGCAAGCGGGGCGGCTAAATGTGACGTCCCATCACGTTTCACGTCTTCACGTTTCACGTATCATCTCCCCCATGAGCTGGGAAGCCTTCCGCCTCACGAGCAAGTCCCCGTCCGAGCTGTACGACGTCCTCGGGCCCGAGGGGCCGGACAACCTCATCCGCCAGTTCCTCACCGCCTGCTGGAACGCGCTGCCGGCGGGGGAGCGGTCGTTTGGCGCATGGCGGAAGCTCGTCGCCGAGGTGTACGTGCGGAACATGGCGGTGTGGTCGAAGATCAAGAAGCCGAACCCGGCGGCGTTCTTCGAGAACCTCCGCCCCGACCCGGCCGACGGGCATCTGCGGCAGGCGTTCGTCCTCTGTTGGATGATGCTCCCCCGCGCGGGCGGACGCGACATCAAAGACGCTCGGAAGGTCATCGAGTCCCTCTACGAGCGCAACGTCGCGGCGTGGGAGTCGGACAACGCCACGTTCACGAAGGGACCGCGGAAGACCGCCGCGAAGAAGGCGAAGCCGAGGCCGAGGAAGGTCAGCCACAAGCCAGCCGTCAGAACAAAGATGCGCGGTCGTGTGAGTAAGAGGTAATGAACCGCAGATGAACGCAGATGAACGCGGATAACTTCAAACTTCAGATTTCTGATCTGCGTTTATCCGCGTTCATCTGCGGTTAGTCACTTCCTCACGCCACGTAAGCGAGCTTGCAATCCTTCGGCGCCGATTCGTCCTCCGCCGCCGCAGCGCCAATTCGCGCAGCACGGTCGATCACCTCCTTCACCTTCGCGTCCAGCACGTCCTCCAGCGATTGCGGGAAGCCCAGCGCCGCCAGCATCTCCGGGCGGATGATGTCGATCTCCATGTCCTCGCAGTAGACGTGGCTGTACTTCACGAGCTGGTTCGCGACGTGCGCGACGCACACCGCGCGGAGCACGTCCGGGCGGAGCACGTCGTTCGATTGGTCGCTCGGCAGGTGGTGCAGCCGGATCGCTTCGACCAGCTCGTTCGGCAGCTCCCAGCGCGCCGTGAGGTACGCGCCGAGAAAGGCGTGATCCGCGCCGAACAAGCGGCGCTCGCGCGCGAGGAAACTCTCGTCGGGCGAGGCGCCCTTGTCCCACAGGCGCGTGACCTGCTCGGGGAACTGGCTGTTGATCGCGAGCTTGCCGATGTCGTGGAGCAGGCCGATTGTGGAGGCGAGCCACGGGTCGACGCCGCGCACGCGCGTCGCCAGGTGCTCGGCGACCTGCGACGTCGCCACCGCGTGCAGCCAGAGTTTTTCCGCATCGTACGCGCCGCCCACGCCGCGGCTGGGCATCAGCGCGCCCATCTGAAGGCGCACGACGAGCGAGCGGACGGTCGAGAAGCCCAGGTAGGTGACGGCCTGGTCGACGGTGAGGATCTCTCGACGGATGCCCGCCGACGCGGAGTTCACGACGCGCAGCAGCGCGGCCGAGAGAACCTGCTCCGTCGCCACGATGCCGGCGACGCTCTTGGCGCTCGACCCGGCGTTGTTCAGCTCGCGCAGGATCAACTGCAGCGCGCGCGGCAGCGGCGGGATCTTCTTCAGCCCGCGCTCGACTTCGTCAACGATCCGCCCGTTCACGACCTGGTCCGCGGTGGCGCGGTAGCGCGCCCCGAC
>JBAUGM010000444.1:0-15684 GCA_049679725.1 Tepidisphaeraceae bacterium | reverse complement strand
GCGCACGTCGCGGCACGTGACCTTCTCCAGCAGCGCCTTGAAGCCGGGCGCGCCGCCGGTCGGGGTGGTGCGGAGTTTGCCTTCGTGCGCCCACCAGCCGCCGCCGATCCAGGACCAGCCGGTCGTGTCGCTCGAATCGAAGGTGAACGTCAACGGCTGCGCGAGCGCGCCAGCGGGCACGGGGGGGTCGCCTAGCACCGGGAAATCGGTGAGGCGCAGGTCCTGGGCGCCGAACGGCACGAGCGTCACCCGCTCATCCGGTTCGCTCGATCGCACGGGGCTGGCCGGCGGATCGAACGCGACCACGCCGTTCCAGGCCAGGTTCCATTCCGGCAGCTTGCGCGCCGTGGCGGTCAGCTTCACCGGCGTCGTCTCCGCGGCGAACGGGTTGGCGTCGGCTTGCGCCGTGTCGTCCACCAGCAGTTCGAAGCTCTTGCCCGGATCCTTCGCGTCGACAGACAACGCATAATTCCACGCGCCCTTCGGCGTCTGCTCGAACTCATCGAAGCCCGGCGCGGGTTGGCCGACGACGCGTTTGTCATCATCGATCCGCAGCGAGTAGACGAGCGGCCCGCGGTGGACGCTGGCGCTGTCGTGTACGCCGAGGCGGACGCGCACGGCCATCGGCAGCTTCAGCACGACTTCGTCGCCGGTCTTCCATTCGCGCGTGATCTTGCCGAAGGCGCCGGGCGCGGCGGCGGCGACGGGTTGGCCGTTGACGGTGAGGCTCGCCTGCTCGCACCACCCCGGCGTGCGCAGCGCCAGCGGGAAGGCGGCCGGCGCGGACATCGTGATCTTGAAGCGCACCGCGTCGCCGAAGGGGTATTTCGTCTCCTGCACGATCGTCGCGGTCGCGGCATCGGCGCCGACTGCGCCGCCGACCTTGGCGATGACGGTGTTGGGCGCGTAGGCGATCACCGCCAGCCCGTTGTCGCTCGTCGCGGCCCAACTGTTCTGCACGAACTTCGGCCAGCCCATGTGGACGTTGAAGCAGCAGCACGGGAAACCCGAGCGCGGGCCGTAGACGATGCCGTTGTCGTAGTTCTGGCCGAACCCGTGGCCGCCGCGGCGGGCGATCACGTGGTTGGGCAGCGTGTAGTAGCGCAGCGCGGTCAGGTCGCGGTTCCACGCCGCGGGCAGAGCGTTGTAGGCCATCTGCTCGATCCGGTCGGCGTACTTGCCGTCGCCGAAGATGCGGACGATCGTCTCGTCGCTGAGCATCTGCTCGACGATCGAGCAGAACTCGATCCCCTGCCCCGGGCTGCGCCCAGCGAGAAACTCCGTGCCGCTTTGAAGGCCCACCGACAGCCCGTGCTCGCGCATCAGGTGCGCATCGCCCGCGTCGATCGCGCTGCGCTCGCGCGCGTCGCCCGTGCGCTGCCACGAGACGGCCGGCATCTTCATCGCCTGCGGCACGTTCACGTTGTGCTTGGGCTGGAAGTCTTTGCCGAACCCCTGAAACGTGTTCTCGTGCATGATCGTCGGCCAGTCATACGCCTGGCGGCGGAGGAGATCGACGAGCTCCAACAGGAATGGCTCCTTCGTGCGGTTGTAGAGCC
This sequence comes from Tepidisphaeraceae bacterium, assembly GCA_049679725.1. GTDB lineage: Bacteria > Planctomycetota > Phycisphaerae > Tepidisphaerales > Tepidisphaeraceae > DASYWJ01. The sequence continues at coordinate 14,125 of JBAUGM010000444.1, read as the reverse complement.
AGATGGCCGTGTCCATGTCGTCCCCGGCGCGGCTCCTGCCCCAGTCGCGCAGGGGGCGCTTCGGCAGGTTCTCAAGCATGTGGCGGTAATACTTGCTGAGAAACGGCAGGACGCGCGGGTCGTTGGTGGCTTCGTGATAGTCGCGGAGAAAATAGTTGCTGACCATCCGCGGCCACCAGTCGTCGTTCTGTTTGGGGCCGTAGAAACCGTCGGCGCGCTGGCTTGCCAGACACCACTCGACCCACTTCTGCGCACGCCGCTTCAGCTCGGGATCGTCCAGCGTGTACGCGAGAGGAATGAGACCTTTGACGTAGTACGGGCTGCGCTCCCAGTTGTCCTTATCGCCGCCGCGCCAGGCGCTGGTTTCGTTCAGCTCGACCAGCGCTTCTTCGGCGCGGCCGGTCAAACCGTCGCGCTGCATCTCGAGCTGCTTGAGCAACCACCCCTGCGCCCGCACGCTCCCCAACGGCAGGGCGGTAAACGGCGTCTCCTTCAGCGGCGGCGCATTGTCCGCGTAGTGGGTGTTTCCGCCAAGAGTCGCCGAACTCGCTGTCATGAGCAGCCACGCTACCAGCACGGCCAGATGCTTCAAACAAGACCTCCGAGTTCACGCGTTATAACCGCTCTTCGCGTCTGTTCTCCGTGTGCTCCGTGCTCTCCGTGGTTCAATTTCTGCCGCTGGCCTCACGGGCAGGATGCCCGTGGCACGGTTACGCCTTAAGGTCGAACGTGATCTTCGCCTCCGCCGCGAAGCGGGCTTCGTTGAGGCGCAGGCCGAAGCCGCTGGTGGGCGGTAGCGTCGCGTAGCCGTCTTTGATGGTGAAGCCGTCGGCGATCAGCACGTCGCTGCTCAGCGGGTCGCGCTCGGCGCGGTAGAAGTTGTCGATGGCGGCGCCGACCTGAAGCTGCTGGTAAAAGCCGAGCAGCGAGCCCCAGTTGTGCGGCGCGACGGTGATGCCTTGCGGGCGACCCATGTCGGCTTCGGTGAGGATGCCGTCGACGCCGAAGCGGTTCATGTCCGCCTGCAGCACGTCGATGGCTTTGGCGGCGATGAACGGCTTGAAGACGTCGAGCTCGCCCTGCGTTTCGCCGTCGGCGAGCAGCGTGTCCCACTTTCGCGCGCGGAAGAACTCCTTGAGCGCCAGGCACTGCTCGACGACTTCGGGGAACATCTCTTCCGTGAACGCGAGGTTGACGTCGCCGGCGCGGTCGAGGAAACGCTTGGCGCCGTCGAGGTCGTAGCCGTTGTTCGCGTCGACGCCGAGCAGCACGTCTTTTCCGGCGTGGTCGCGAATCAGCCGTACGACGGCGACGTCGCGCGCGTCACCGTCTTCGCGCGCCATCCACTTTGCGCCCCGGCCGATCTTGATCTTGAACGCCCGATGCCCCAGCTCCAGCCCCATGTCGATCTCGCGCTTGAAGCGGTCCTCCCACGCGTCCGCGTACTGCGGCAGCAGATCGGCGAAATAGATCGAGCCGTCGTACACCGGCACTTTTCTCGGCTCTGTTGCGGGAGGGGCGCCCAGCAGCTCGCACACCGGCTTGTCCTGCATCCGCGCGACCAGGTCCCACAGCGGCATCGTCTGCGATCCCAACGGGGAGCGCATGCGATGATTCTTCGCATCGAGAAACTCGCCTGGATCGCGGCCCAGCAGCTCCGCGAGCTTCTCCTTGCTCGCGCGACAGACGCCGATCCCCTCGACGCCGTCGGCGTTGGTGTAGATCCGCACCATCGGATCGACGGCTGAGTCCCCGTGCACGTCGAGCCGGGCGTTCTTCCCCGCGACCTTGTTCCGCCTGGCGTGCAGATCGAACGCGACGATGCGCGTGATGCGGATGTCGCCGCCGCGCACGTCGGCGGCGCGCAGCGGCGCGGCAGTCGCCAGCGCCATCACGGCCCCCGCGGACGACGCGATCCCGCGCAGGAACTGTCGACGGCTCGATCGGCTTAGATCACTCGATGAATGCATAGTGCCTCGCGTCCCATGCGGATCGATTGAAACGTGCGCTCGCGCACTGCTTTGTCATCCTGAGGTACTCCGAAGGATCTGGCTTCACCGAAGGATCGGCCAGATCCCTCGGAGTACCTCAGGATGACAACCAAACGCGAGCCCGTTTTCAATCCTGATCCTGTATCACTCTTTCACCCGGGCCAGGCCGACGTCGATGTACTGCCCGCCGCTCGTCTGGCGGCAGTGGACGGCGAGGACGTTCTTTCCCGGTTTGATCGCAGCCTTGGCGGCGGGAAGCATCTCGATGACGTCGTAGTCGCCGGTGAAGCCGGAGGTTTGCGCGGCGAGGACGCCGTTGAGGTAGATCTTCGCGTCCTCATCATGGTGAACGTAGAGATGGAGCGACGCGGGATCCGCGCCGGCGGGTATGGTGATCTCGCGGCGGACGTAGATCTGGGGCGTGTCCCAGCGCGTGCGCAAGACCGCGCCGGGCGTGCCGTCGGTGCCGAACCCGCCGGGGCCTTGCTTCCAACTGCGGTCGTTGAAGTCGCTCTTCATCCAGCCGTTGGTCGGCTTCTCGGTCGTGTAGCGCCAGATGACACCTTCCGGTTTGGAGCCGTGCTCGACGATCTCGATCGTCGGCGGCAGGGGCATCGGCGCCCACTCGCCAGTCACCTTCTGCGCGCGATCGGCCCATTTCTTCCACATCGCGTCGTCATCGAGCATCTTGATGAACACGCCGCCGACGACCGGCCGGGCCTGGAAGCCCTTTTTTTGTTCGCCGCTGTCGGTGAAGTACCAGTCGGTCATGGGGACGCGCGACGGCGACTCGTGCAGGAACGTGTGGATCGGCTTGATCAGCGCCTCGAAGTCCGCCGGGCGCTCGGCGAGCGTGGCCGTCCAGACGATCCAGTCAAGCTTCGTGTAGGTGTTGCGCGAGTCGAGCGGCAGGCCGTACTTATTCTGCTTCGTGAGGTAGTACGCGATCTCCTTCGCGGCGACGTCCTTGGGGAACAGGCCGAAGTCGAGCAGCTTGTCCCACACGAGGTTGTACTTCTGGCTCCACGTGCCGGGCTTGTCGAACGTCAGGCGGTAGTGATCAGGGGGGTCGCCGTCGGCGGCTTCCTTGACCCAGCGGGCGGCAAAGTCTTCCGCGATCTTTCGTACGCGCGCGGCCTCGGTGGCGTCGCCCTTCATGTCGCAGAGCCTGGCGTACGAGCCGAGGCCCATGATCGCCTTGATCGACAGGTTCGTGTTGTGAGCGAGATGCCCGGCGAAGTCGTCGGTGCAGAGCTGGTTCTCCGGGTCGAAGCCCTTGGCCTCGAGGTACTTCGCCCACTTGGTCAGGACCGGCCAGTACTTGCTTGCGAAGTCCGCGTTGCCGTCGACCTTGGCGACGGCGGCCATGAGCACGAGCATGTTGCCGCACTCCTCGACCGGCATCTGGTTCTCTTCCGTCCGCTCGCCGCCGCCGTAGACCTGGCCGTTGGCCTGCGGGTAGGTGCCGAGGTCGTGCGGGGCGAAGTCGAACTTCCAGCGGCCGGACGCCGAGTAGTCGAGCAGCGGCACGAGCGCGGCCTTGGCCAGCGCGGGGCTCGTCAGCAGGAACTGCGGAAGCTGAGGGTAGAAGACGTCGACGGTCGCGATGCAGCCGTTCGAAAAATTCTCCTTCGAGAATGCCAGCGGCATGCCGTTGGCGTCGGCGCAGATCTTTTGGGCGGCGAGCGATTGGCGATACGCCAGCGCGCAGATACGTGCGTACTCCTCGCCGCCGGCCTTGCGGGCGTCGGTCATCAACTCTGCGTCGAACGTTGCGCAGCGCTCGGCGAGCGCCGGGTAGTCCTTCGCGGCGGTCTGAAGCAGTTGGCCGGCGTCCATGCCGTTGCGCCGCCAGTAGGGGCGCAGGTTCTTCTTCATGTACTGGATCGAGAACAGATCGTCGTACGCGACCATCGCGTGACGCGTCGCGCCCTTGTCGGACACCGTGCCGAGGTCCACGATCACCGCGGCCGACGGCAGGCCGGCGCGGGCGGGACGCGGGAAGCTCGTGTCGTCCTTCGCCGGCAGCTTGCCGGTGTCGGCGAACGATTTGGCGAGCGTCGCCGCGTTCCCGATGGCAGCGCCCGCGGCGCCGGGGGCGGTCAGGTACAGGTAGCCCCAGTCGATGCGGTGGTCGTCCCCCTTGCTGCGCAGCACGGGCTGCGCCTCCGATCCGATCACCAGCGCGGTCAACTCGCCGAACGTCTCGCGGCGCGCGACAACCGGTTGCTCCGGCCGGTTCACCGTCAGATCGCCACTGACCGCCAGCATCGCCGACACTTCGTGCGGCTTGCCGTCGGTCGAAGCGGCGTGCCACGTCACGTACGTGAGCGGGCGGGTGAGCACGTCCAGGTCGTCGGGGAGCATCGGCGTCATGAACGTCAGCGTCAGCTTCACGCCGGCGCCGGCGAACGTGTAGATCGTGCGCGTCGGCAGAACCTCCACGCTCGACTGCTCCAGCGCCGCCGCGCCGGCCGGCAGCGCGCCGGCGAGGCGGTAGGGCTTCCCGTCGATCCGCACGACGCTCAGGAGCGTGTGCGGCTTGCCCGTCCAGTGGCGTGTGTCGCCGTCGGTCAGCTTGTCGTTGAACGACCAGACGCTCAGATACGGATCAACCGCAACGAGCGGGACGGCCGGCGGACGCAAGGGCGACGATGCGCCCTCCGATGCGCGCGACTGAGCCCCTGCGATGGAACCCCCGCACCCGATGGCGACGCCGACGATGAGAACCCAGGCCGGGATGTTGTGCTTCATGCTGCTTGCTCCGGGAGCGCGTAGCTGCGCCGCCGGCAGATCTTAATGGGAATCGTTCGCGATGGAGAGCGGCGCGCCGCGCACGCCGCTCACGGGTTTTGTGCCCGGTTGTCGTTGTTCCACTGGCGTGCGATCAGATTCCAGGGCGGGCTGTTTTGCGGGAACTTGATGTTCGGGTTCTTCGGGTCCCACATCACGAGCTCCTTCAGAGGCTTCCACGTGACGTGCCCGTCGCACCAGAGGATGTTGCTCCCGCCCTTGTGCAGCGGGCCGGGGGCTTCGCTCACATTGGTCGGGTCGATGTTGAAGTCGTAGATGCCGTCCGGCTGCCCGTCGGCGATCATGATCACTTCCGCCGGCCTGCGGACCCGCGTGGCCTTGAGCTCCCGCCCCCAAGTCTCCCACAGGTCGCCGCCGAGCCCGCGCTGCGGGTTGGCCGTGTCGTGGGCGCCCCAGTCGTTGTAGCCGTAGGAGAACTTCGACGCCCCCGGGGGCTCGACCATCAGCAGGCTCTCGCCGATGTTGTACCCGTAGCCGGTCTCCCGCGCCGTGGCGACGGGCGGGGTCGTGTTACCGGCCTTCCACTCGAATTCATCGACCATCTGCGAGGGGCAGCGGAACACGCCGCCCTGGCTGCCCTTCATCTGCTTGCGCAGGCGCGCGGGCCAGACGGCGAACGGCCTGTTGCCGCTGGCCGGCGTCCTGTCGATGTGACCCGGATAGTACTTCCACTCGTTGATGTACATGATGTTCGCCAACCCCATCTGCCGCAGGTTCGACATGCAGGCGACGGAATTCGCCTGCTTGCGTGCGGCTTGCAGCGCGGGGAGGAGGATGGCGATGAGGACGGCGATGATGCCGATCACGACGAGCAGTTCGACGAGGGTAAACGCGGCGCGTTTCCCATTGCTCACTGCGGGCAGTTCGACGAGGGTGAAGCCGCGACGCGCGTGGGCGGCGGGATGTGACGAGCGTTTCGACATGACGTGTCTCCTCAGAAAGGCAAAGACCTGTTGGGCCTGGATCCCTCGCTCTCTATCTCCACATGACACAAGACAAGCCACCTAACGGCTCCGGCGGCGGACGAAGAGACCGAACGCGCCCAGGCCGAGGACGCCCAGGGCGGCGGGCTCGGGGACGGCCACGACGACCGGCGAGCCGACGCTGACGCTGGTCAGAGTGTTCACCGGCGCGCCGTCCTGCCTGTAGAGGATCGGCGTCGCAAGCACGACCGTGCCGGTGCCGTTCTGGCCGGGCAGTACCAGGTTCAGGCTTGCGTTGCCGCTGCCGGCGCCGGCTCCGACCGAGACCGTGTACGTTGCGAGCTTGAATTCCGCCGCGCCCGTCCCTGTGCCCAGTTCGCCGCCGATCGTGCCGGTGCGCGGGGCCACGAAGTTCACGTTGCCGCTCTGGCCGCTGTCCTTACCGACATCCAGGTCGCCGTCGGCGTCGATGTCCTGGATCAGCCCGGCCTGGCTGCCGGAGTTGAACGGCGCGACCGGCCCGCCGCCGGTAATGGTCAGGCCGGACGACGAGTCGCTGACCGTGTTGTTGCTCATCAACGAGAAAAAGCCGTTGGTGAACCCGTCGTCGGTCGCCGTCGCATTGGCGCCGGTGACCACGGCGTAGACGTCGACGGAGAACGTGGATCCCGCCGTGGCGGTCAGGCTCTTGCCCCCGCCGCTGCTGAGCCGCACGTCGTACACCAGCGCTGCCGATGCCGGCGCCGGCGCCACCAGCAGCGCCCCCGCGAGCAGGCTGCCGCCCACCAGTGCTGACGTTACACCGTTACTTCGCTTCACACGCTTGACCTGCTTCCGCTGACTCATGTGATCCTCTCCTGCTGTCCACCTAAGACTGAGCGTTTCTCGTTTCACGTCGTGACCGTGACCGCCGCGTCACACCGGCCTTTGATCCAACCTCATCGCGCCCGCCGGCGGCGCCGCCGGCTCATCAGGCCCATCGCCGCCACCACGAGCACCCCGGCCGATGCCGGTTCCGGCACCACGCCGGACTGCACGGCGGCCAGCGCATTGATGTAGTCCTGGCCGAACAGCGACACGCTGCGCTCGTACCGCGCCTGGAACGCCAGGCTCAGCGGCCCGACCTGGAAGGCGAAGGCGTTGTCGATCAACGCGTAGTCCGTCGTGTCGATCGCGCCGCTGTAGTCGAAGTCCCCGTTGATCCACCCGGCCAAGTCGAATGCGTACCCGTTGTCGATCAGTGCGTAGTCCGTCGTCGTCACCGACCCGTCCACGTCCGCGTCACCCATGTAGGTGAACTTGATCAGCGTGTCGTTGAGTGCGACGCTGCGGCCCTCGAAGCTCGTGTAAATCTCGTTGCCCGCGCTCTGGTCCGTCGTCGTGCCGTCGGGCGTGTTGGCCGACGCGAGGTTGTTCTGGACGATGCCCAGCCCGTACAGCACGCTGCCGGCCGTGGTGTTGTCGGCGTTGGCCTTCGTGCTGGAGATGCCGTTGCCCAGCCAGTCGAAGTTCCCGCCGTTTTCCAGACCGGCCTTGACCTGCGCCGTCAACTGCTGCGTCGAGGACTGCCCGGTTGCGCCGGAGCCGCCGTTGCGGCGGACCAGCCCGGCGTCGTTCAGGTCCACCTTTGCGGTGGCGGCGATCGTCAGGGCGCCGACGTCCAGGGCGCTGGTCAGGCCCGCCTGAGCCCGGGCGGTGGTCCCGGCGCTGACGGTCAGGGCGTGGCCGGTGTTGAACGCGTCGGCGTGACCCGCCACGAGCGTGCCGCCGGTGATCGACGTGCCGCCGGTGTAGGTGTTGGCGGCGGCGAGGGTGAACGACCCGGCGCCGCTCTTGGTCAACCCGCCGTCGGGTGTGGCGCCGAGGGCGGCGTCGTGCACGAGGGGCGTGTTGATGGCAGCGTCGAAGCCGTTGGAGTCGATCTTGGCGCCGCCGGCTTTGACGTTGGCGGTGATCGCGCCGTTCATCCACGCCGCGTCGGATGCGCCGGCCTTGAGCAGGCCGCCGTTGAGGTTGAGCGTTTTGCCGCCGCTGCTGCCGCCGGCGACGACCTGGGTGGCCGTGAGGGTGCCGCCGTCGAGGTTGACGGTGCCGCTGATGGCGCCGGACTCGCCGAAGCGGACGATGCCGGCGTTCATGACGGCGGTGTTGCTCATGCTGAGCGTTGCCGTGCCGCCGCCGTTGCGTCCGACGTCGAGGCGGCCGACGTTGGCGGTGCCGGCGGAGAAGTTCCACGCGCCACTGGTCCCGCCCTCGTTGATCCAGGTTTCGGACCCGGTGGTGTTGTTGAAGGTGCCGCCGGTCTGGTTGAACGTGCCGTTGGACCCGCCGCCGGCGGCGAGGATGAAGTTGCCGCCGCCGGTCTTGGTGAACGAGCCGTTGCCGGACAGGTTGAGGGCGCCGGTGCCGCCGCCGCGTCCGAAGACGGTCCAGTTGTTGACGGAGACGGCGCCGCTGTCCTGGATGTTGAGCTGTCCGTTGGACCCGCCGCTCTGGCCCACCCAGAGTTCGCCGCCGCCCTGGATGGCGAAGATGGCGGCGTCCTTGACGTTGACGATGCCCTGTCCGCCGCCGCCGAAATCGACCTCGACGTTGCCGCCGCCGGCCTTGGTGACGGTGGCGTTGCCGAGCAGGTTGAGGGTGCCCCCGCCCTCGCCGCGGCCGATGGCCATCCAGTTGTTGTTGACGGCGAGTGAGGCGTTGTCCTGGAATGTGGCGACGCCGGTGGAGCCGCCGCCTTGCCCGACCCAGAACTCGCCGGCGGAGACGATGATTTTGGCGGAGTTCTTGACGAGCAGGGTGCCGTTGGACCCGTTGTTGATGCCGACGCGGAAGTCGCCGGTCTGTGCGCGGTACTCGGCCGCGTTGCTGATGGTCATGCTGCTGGGTCCGGCGCCGCCGTTGATGTCGATCTCGGTGCTGCCGCCGCCGGTCTTGTTGAAGATGCCGCCGGAGAAATCGACGGTGCCGGCGCCGCCTTCGCGTCCGAGGACGAACCAGTTGTTCTGGTTCACCGTGCCACCGCTCATGTTGAAGATGCCGGTGCCACCGCCACCAGGCGTGCCCTGGCCGACGTAGAACTCGCCCAGGCTGTTGAGCGTGCCGGCGGAGAGATTGTAGGTTCCGGTGCCGTTGCGGCTGCCGAGCACCAGGGCGAAGTTGCCGGTGCGGTTGACGTTGAACGTGCCGCCGGTCTGGTTGATCGTGCCCTTGCCGCCGGCGCTCTTGGCGACGTGCACCAGGCCGTTGGTGGTCAGCACGCCGGTGTCGCTGAGGTTGATGGTGCCTTCGGTGTTGGCATTGTCCGAGATGTTGAAGTCGCCGGTGGCAGTCTGGATGAGCTGGCCGGTGCCAGTGATGTTGATAATGGCCTTGTCCGGCTGGCCGTTGGTGCCGGTGCTGTCCTGGCCGAAGCTCTGGAAGTTGGAAACCGTGGTGACGCTGCCGCCGGTGCCGATGTTGACGACCGGGCTGCGCAGGTGGAGCGAGTGGAGCGTTACGGCGCTGTTCACGTTGACGACGCCGGCATCCCAGAAGGTCTGCGCGCCGCGAAGATCGATCGTGCTGTTGAGGTTCAGCGTGCCGAGCCCGCGCTTGCCGATGGCGCCAACGGCGGCCACGCTGTCGCCGAGCGGGATATCGACGGTGAAGCTATGGCCGTTGTCGATGCTCAGGCCGCCGCTGAACGTCGTCTGGTTGATCGGGTGCGAGCCGAAGCTCGTCATGAACCCGGCGACCGGGTGCAGGGTGCCGTTGCCGTTGAACGTGATCGGGGCGGTCGGCCCGCCGAGGTTGTTGTGGTTGCTGACGTTCAGCTCCACGCCGCCCATCAGCCTGACGCCGCCCGCCCCGATGCCGCTGTTGTCGCCGGTGAGCGTGACGTTGCCGGCGAAGTCGCCGTCGACCGTCAGCACACCCGTGCCGGGGGTGACGGTGGAGCCTTCAGTGATGTTGCTGGAGATGACGATCGTCGAGCTGTTGGCTTGGACGCGGGCATCGATCGAATCAACCACGAAGGGCCCGGAGAAGTTCGTCGTTCCCGAGCCGTTGGCGCTGATGATCGCCGCCTTGTAGCGGTCGAACTCGCCGCCGGCGTAGGTATCACGGGTGATGGTGATCGACTCGGCGATGTTCAGGTTGCCGGCGAAGACGGTGCCGGCCCCGTAGAGCGACAGCGTGCCCATGGCGCCGATGTTCGTGCCGGAGCTGGCGCCGGTGGCGCCCAGGCCGGCGGCGCTGGTCAGCACGACGCGGCCCTTGTTGATGTTCGTGACGCCCGTGTAGGTGTTGGACTGGTTGAAGCCCAGCGTGCCCCAGGCCTCGTAGGTGTCGTTGTCGAGCGTCAGCCCGCCGCTGCCGCTGATGATGCCGTTGTAGATGAACTCCATGCCGTCGCCGCCGGTGTCGCGCAGGGTGACGGTGTGGTTTCCGGCGGTGAGGACGGTGTCGGTGAAGAAGTTGAGGAAGCCGTCGTTGCCGGATTTGATCAGGTTCCCGTTGAGCGTGAGCGGGCCGCCGCCGAAGCTGGAGATGCTGTACTGCGCGTTGCCGGGGACCTCGGCAAGCGTCAGGTTCTGGACGGTGATGGGGCCGCCCAGATCGACGTTGTACGGCGGGCTGGGGTCTGCGCCGACGCCGGACGCGCCGCCGCCGAAGATCGCCGAATCGGGAATGGTGTTGTCCCACGTCGTGTTCGTGCCGGGGAGGGCACTGTCGACCCAGTTCGGCGAGGAGAGAGGACCGGAAGTCCAAGCGCCGGTGCCGTCATTGGGGACGCCGTCGCCGGGGCTGTAGTCCCAGATCAGATCGCGTGCTTGAGCGCTGCCGCTCCCCCACATGAATGCGGCGACCGCCGCGGAAATGCACGCGACGTGTGACTTGCCTCTCATTGCCTCTCCTCGTTTTCCTGACCGCCTGATCATGGCGCCTCCGCAGGTCGCCGGCGCGCCATGCGCGCGAGTTCAAACGTTCGATGTGTCGAGGTCGGACCGTGCCGTGGAGGCGCCGGCCGACCCGCTGGTCGCTTCGCCCGCATCCGCCGGGAAATCGCTCGGCGATCCGGTCGACTCGCGCACGATCAACTCGCAGTGCACCGCAACGTGCACCGGCGGGACGTGCGGGTGCGCGATGCGGTCGTTCATCAAGCTCGCCGCCCGCAGGGCGATCGCGGCGGCGGGCTGGCGCACGGTCGTCAGCGGGACCGCCAGCAGCGACGCCGTCGGCGTGTCGTCGAAACCCGCCAACTTGATTTGTCCGGGGATGGCGATGTTCTGGTTCAGCAGGTGCCGCATGACGATGGCGGCGTGGTTGTCGTTGTCGCAAACGATGCCGTCGGGTTTGTGGTCGCGGACGGCCTGCATCACCGCCGACGCCGATTCTGGGTCACCCAGGAAGGTGCGCGGCTCCACGCCGTTGGCTTCCATGGCGGCCCGGTAGCCGGTCCACCTTGCGCGGGCGGATGAGAAGGCGAGGTTCTCGGACAGGAAGAGCGTGCGCCGGCAACCGACGTCGATCAGGTGCTGCCCGAGCAGGTACCCGCCGCGGAGGTTGTCCACGCCGACGAGGTCGAACGCGCTGCGTTCGGGGAAGTTGCAAACGTCACGGTCGAGCAGGACCACAGGTACGTTGGCGCGCGTGAAGAGTTCGACGACGCGGCGATTGATCAGGTCGCCGTCGCCGGAAATGCTGTGCGGCAGATAGAAAACGCCGCGCACGCCCCGGGCGATCATGCGCTCGGCCGATTCGGCGGCTTCGTCGACGCGGTTCTCCTGCGCCGTGAAATGGGAGAGGAGCACGTGCCCACCCGTGCGATCGGCGGCACGCGCCAGCGCGTCGTAGACGTTGAGAAAGATGCTGCCCGGCTCGATGCCGTGCACGATCATCCCGAACTGCTTGGTGGCGGTGCGCTCGATTTCCTTGACGAACGTTCCCGACCCCCGACGCCGCCGGATCACGCCACGGTGTTCCAGGTCACGCAGCGTGCGCGTGACGGTGGTGCGGGAGACGCCGTATTGCTGCATCAACTCCGCTTCGGTCGGCAACCGCTGCCCGGGGACGAATGCGCCCTTCTTAATGGCCAGGCCAATTTCTTCGAAAAGTTGGCGGTGCTTCGGTTTTGCCGCTTCACGAGTTGCCACTCCGCCTCCGCGTCTCTCAGATGGGTCGTTTGATCAACATACACCAAGGTACGGAAAAGACACGTCAAATCCATCACAATTTTCAGAATTAGACGCATCACAATGAGCGAGTGCGCCCGTCGTTCACGCACAAGTTCAAGTCCGCCCGTGTTTTACTGGTCATCGGAGGCGATCAAGTTGTCGCGTCAAATTGTGCGCAGTCGCTGGCGGGATGTCTTGGCTCCTCGTGGTCAAGATCATCGACCACGAGGTGCTTTGTGGCCCATGCGCAGACGCTGATCGGTTCGGCACGATCGGCCGCGTCCGCCTCATCGTTCACGACGCCGACGGCCCGCTGCGATGGCGTCAGCTTCAAGTCGCCGCATCGAGTGCGTCGCCACCGGTCGGGGGGGCGGGCGGGACGAAAACGTCGTCGAGTTCGTCCTCCCAATGCTGCCGATCAACGCCGCCCCCGCCACGCGATCTCGATGATTTCCTCCCATTGATCTCTTGATTTTCTTGATAATTCCCTGGCCTCGAGGAATTTTGGCGGGTACGCTCCTCGCCGAAAGCTCGGGACGCGGCGCGTTTCGGGGGGTCCCTGGCGGGCGAACTCCGCGCGAGCTTCACACATCGGCCCACGCAGTCCCGGAGGGAAGATGCAACGCACGTCCTCTCGCCTTCCTTATTGCGCCGGCTTGGTTCTCGCCGGCTTCGCCTCGGCAGCCCACGCCGCGGCGATCACCAACCTCGGCACCCTTGGCGGGAACTCGAGCAGAGGCTTCGGCATCAACGCCTCCGGGCAGGTCGCCGGAGGCAGCTTCTTTGCGGGAAGCTCCTCCAGCCGCGGCTACCTCTACACCGGCGGGGTGATGCACGATCTGGGCACCCTCGGCGGGCCCATCACCTTCACCTTCGCCATCAACGCCGCCGGACACGTCGCCGGAGCCAGCCTGCACACCCCGGGGTCAGGCTCGCAGCGCGCCTACCTCTACACCGGCATCCCCGGCGCCGGCGGGATGATGCACGACCTGGGCACCCTCGGCGGGACCGACAGCCGGGCCACCGCCGTCAACGACTCCGGGCAGATCGCGGGAAACGCCTCCATCATGGTCGGCAGCACCGCCCGTCACGCCTTCCGCTACATCGGCGCCCTGGGCAGCGGGACGATGCAGGATCTGGGCACTCTTGGCGGAGGGACCAGCCGAGCCTTCGGCATCAACGCCTCCGGGCAGGTCGTCGGCGACAGCCAGATCCCCGGCGGGGCCGTCACCACCTTTCACGCCTTCCACTACACCGGCACGCCGGGCGTGGACGGCGTCATGACCGACCTGGGCACCCTCGGCGGGACCGGCAGCGCCGCCAACGCCATCAACGACGGCGGGCTGATCGCCGGATCCAGTCAGATCACCGGGAGCACCGCCTTTCACGCCTTCCTCTACACCGGCACGCCCGGCAGCGGGACCATGCATGACCTGGGCACGCTCGGCGGGACCAGCAGCGGCGGTTTCTTCATCAACAGCTTCGGGCATGTCGTTGGAAGCAGCGACACGACCGGCGACGCCGCCGATCACGCCTTCTTTTACACCGGCACGCCCGGCGTGGACGGCGTCATGATCGACCTCGACGCCTGGCTCGATGCCAACAATCCCGCCGACGGCGCCAACTGGACGCTGACCGAAGCCAACGCCATCACCGACACCGGTCTGATCACCGGCACCGGCGCGTACGACGACGGTCCCGGCGGCCTGCCCGACAGTACCCTCCGCGCCTACATCCTCGACGCCAGCGCCCTGATCCCCGAGCCAACCAGCCTGTCGCTGCTGGCCCTGTCCCCCCTGACCCTGCTCCGCCGAGCGCGCAAAGGGTGAGCGCGCGAAACCGGTGACATTCGGGCAACGCTCGCTGCTCCCGCGCGGCTCTTGCCCAAACTGCCAACATTGCGCGTTTATCGTGACGATCGCGCAAAACGACTTACGGAAATCCTCCCTTCGCGAAAAGAATTTTGTCGCGATTTCGTGTGGTTTTCGCGCGGCGGTGCGCCGGCCGTGCGCGATCGTCATGAGAATCGCGCACGGTCAGGGTGGGGTTGGACGCGCGCGTTGTTCCCGCGTGCGTCTGCCGCTCGCGGCGCGTTCTTTGACAACCTCCAGATCACGTCGGCCGCCCGGCGCGGCGTCCCGAAAAGTCCCAGAATGTCCCAATCGCGAAATCGCGCAACGGCGCGCCGCAGCGCAAATCGCGCGGCCGTCGGGCCTTGGCCGGCGGCGTCGCGCTTGAA
>JBAUGM010000443.1:0-3834 GCA_049679725.1 Tepidisphaeraceae bacterium | reverse complement strand
GCGGGACCGCATCCTTCCGCGTTGTCGTCGCCCGCTCGCTCACGCCGGCAGTGGAGCACAAACGCGGATGACGCGCAAGCGCATGAATACGCTATTGAGCGTCAGAGTTCCGGACAGTATTGCTCAGGATGACATCGCGGTGCACGCGTTGTGATGACGGTGACTCATGGATTTTCGCGCAACGCTCCGAAAGGGTCTGGTCATCCCCGCACACCCGCTCGCGCTGAACGGGCAGCGAAAGCTCGACGAGCGCCGCCAGCGCGCCCTGTCGCGCTACTACATCGCCGCCGGCTCGGGCGGGCTCGCGGTGGGCGTGCACACGACGCAGTTCGAAATCCGCGAACCGAAGCACGGCCTCTACGAACCCGTGCTGAAACTCGCCGCCGAAGAGATGGACCGCGCAGATCGCGATCGGGGCGAGCCGCTCGTGCGCATCGGCGGCATCGCGGGGCAAACTCAGCAGGCGATGCGCGAGGCCGGCATCCTGCGCGACCTCGGCTACCACGCCGGCCTGCTGAGCCTGGGCGCGATGGCCAAGTCATCCGATGACGAGCTGATCGTGCACTGTAAGGCCGTTGCGGGCGTCATCCCCATCGTCGGCTTCTACCTCCAGCCCGCGGTCGGCGGGCGCGTGCTGCCGTACAGTTTTTGGCGGCGGTTTGCGGAGATCGAGAACATCGTCGCGATCAAGATGGCGCCGTTCAACCGCTACCAGACGTTCGACGTCGTGCGCGCGCTCGCCGAGTCGGGGCGTGATGACGTCGCGCTCTACACCGGCAACGACGACAACATCGTGATGGACCTGCTCACGCCGTACCGCATCCAGGTCAGCAACGACAAGTTCATCGAGCGGCGGATCGTCGGTGGGCTGCTCGGGCACTGGTCCGTCTGGACCAAACAGGCGACGGGCCTGCTGGTCGAATGCCAGCACTACAGCCACCAGCGGCAGATGCCGCGTGACATGCTCATCCGGAGCATCGAAGTGACCGACAGCAACGCCGCCTTCTTCGACGCCGCCAACAAGTTCGCCGGCTGCATCGCGGGGCTGCACGAAGTGCTGCGGCGTCAGGGACTGCTCGAAGGCATTTGGTGCCTGAATCCGGATGAGACGCTCAGTCCCGGGCAGAAGGAAGAGATCGATCGCGTGTACGCGGCGTACCCGCACCTGGACGACGATGCATTCGTCGAAGAGGGGCGGGATGAGTGGTTGAGCGGATAGCCCACGTTAGCCCAACTGCGCCGACGTCATCCTGAGGTACTCCGAAGGATCTAGCCGAGGATAAAGGGCCCACTCGTTCGCGGCTAGATCCTTCGGAGTACCTCAGGATGACGATCAGTACAGGGGAGAACACTTCATGATGGATCGTCGCGTCGCCCTCAGCTTCCTCGCCCACCCCGACGACGCCGAGTTCCTTTGCGCCGGCACGCTCATTCGTCTGGCGGATGCGAGGTGGCAGGTCCACATCGCCACCGCGACGCCCGGCGACTGCGGGACGATGACGCACGATCGGTGGGAGATCAGCTCCATCCGCACGCGCGAGAACCTCGCCGCCGCCGCGAAGATCGGCGCGACGTACCACTGCCTCGACGAGCGCGACGGGATGGTCGTGTACGACAAACCGAGCTTGCAGAAGGCGATCGACTTGTTCCGGCGCGTCGCGCCGTCGCTGGTGTTCACGCACGCGCCAAAGGACTACATGATGGACCACGAGATGGTCTCGCTCCTCGCCCGCCAGGCGAGCTTCATGTACGGAGCGCCCAATGCGTCGCTGCACCCGCTGCTGAGCGGGTCGGCCGTCCCGCATTTGTACTATTGCGACCCGATCGGCATGGTCGACCCGCTCGGCAACCCGGTCGAGCCGACCACGGTCATCGACGTGTCTAAGCAGCTCGATCGCAAGACCGAGATGCTCGCCTGCCACGTCAGCCAGCGCGAGTGGCTCCGCGCGCATCACGGCATGGACGAGTACATCGAGTCGATGAAGCGCCACGGCGCCGAACGCGGCAAGCGCATCGGAAGCGCGTCGGCGGAGGCGTTCGTGCAGCACCGCGGGCACCCATATCCGCAGGACGATCTGCTGAAGACGCTCTTCCCGTAGGGGCGAACCTCGTGTTCGCCCTGTTCCGGGAAGTGAAGAAGGAGGGGCGAACACAAGGTTCGCCCCTACGAAGGGATGGAGACTCGATGGCTCGTGTGATCAGCAAGGTGGCACCGGACTGGTGGGACTACACGACGCTCGACGCCGAACTGCTGGCCGACGCAGCGAAGCTGCGCGAGCGCGATCTGCTGCAGCTGTCGCGCGACGGGTTCAAAGTCCACTTTTACGAGACACGGGAGGAGTTTTACCTCGCCGAGGCGCTGGAGTACGTCGAGGCGTGGAAGCAGGCGACGCCCGACAACCCTGCCGGCATCTGCGGGCCCATCGGCCCGACCGAGCAGCTGCCGCTGGTCGCGCGCATCGTCAACGCGCTGGGGCTGAAACTCTACGATGCACACTTCTGGGGCATGGACGAGTGGGTCGAGAACGGCAAGCCCGTCACGGCGAATCACCCGCTGTCGTTCGCCAAGGCGGATATGGAGATGTGCTTCAACCGCATCGACAGGAAGCTCCGCATGCCCACGCCGCACCTGCACTTCCCCAGCGCCGACCTGAAGGCCTACAGCGACAGCTACAACCACGTTCGCTGCGTCGTCATGCAGGGCGGGCAGGGCGAGGTGAAACACTGGGCATTCAACGATCCGCCGAAGCGCGCGGGCAAGTACAAGGATGCGCCGCCAACGCCGGCCGAGTATCGCAAGCTCGCGACGCGCGTGACCGACCTGCACCCGATGACGATCATTCAGAATGCCCGCACGAGCGGTGGGGGCTACGTCGCGAACGTCCCCACGCAGGCCGTGACCGTCGGCCCCGTCGAGACGTGGAAGGCCCAGCGCGTCAGCATCTGGCACGCCGGCCAGCACGACAACCCGTTCGGCCAGCGGCTCACCGCGCTGATGATCTCGAAGCGATTGCCTGATTCATCCGTGCCGATGTCGCTGCTCGCGGATCACCCGAACGTTAACTTCCACTACTACCGGCCGGGCATTGGCAAAGTCGAAGCCGAAATGCACTGAGCCGCACGAACGCTCTTCCCGCCCGCCACGTCACCCTGAGGGAGCCCAGGCGACCGAAGGATCTCGGGCGCGGCACACGCCTCGGCTCCGAGATCCCTCAGGTCGCTTGGGCTCCCCTCGGGATGACGTGATGTCGGCCATCGACGTATCGTTCGCATCCGCGCAGTTATCGGACTCAAGTTTCCTTCGACGTTGCACCGATAGATTCCAATGGCGACGACGGTGTCGCCCGTCGGTTGTTCACGTCGAAGGGAGCGCGTCACATGAGCCGCAGCCTGTTGTTGCAGTCGGTCATCGGCCACCTCGCTTTGCTCGAACAGAAGCACCCGAAGAAAGCCGCCTCGCGCGTGGCGAAGCGCACGAAGAGATACATTGCCCAACTTCGCCGCAAGGCGGCCTGAGCGGTTCGTATCGGATTTCCTGAGTGCGTCACCGGGTGATCGTCGCGTTTCTCTAGAGAGAGGACGCCGCGATGGGAAACCACCTTCAAGCCCGCGCGATCGAGCGCTATCACCGCCACCTGCAGCGTCTGGGCCGAACCAGCAGCCTCGACGACACCGCCCGCGCGTGGATCGGCCGCTTTGCCTTCCTGTGGCGGCAACATTTCGAAGTTCGCGCGGCGTGAATCTTTCCGCGATTGCCGGGAGGGCGAGGCTCCGTCCGAGCCGTCTTCCTTCTTTCTTCGCCACGACAAAAGCCAAGACGGCTCGGGCGGAGCC
>JBAUGM010000442.1:0-3647 GCA_049679725.1 Tepidisphaeraceae bacterium | reverse complement strand
GGCGCCGTCGGCGCGGGCGGCGGGATCACGGGTGGCGGCGGCGTCGTGTGCTCGTCGCGGCAGCCGAGGCTGATCACCTGGACGAGGACGACGACGACGCAGGCGGCGCGATGGAACATGGCTCGCTCCCTTCGGTCGACAATTCTACCCTCTCGCGCTGACCGCGACCTGTCGAATCCGAATGCGCGGCTCCACCGCGGGCTCTGGGGCATCATTATCGGAACTCACACCCCTTTCCGCGCGGGTACTGTTCCCCTCCCGCCGCGTCGATACAATCCCTGCTCGACTTTTTTTGTTACCGACCCCACAAGGCACCGCATGATTCACCCCTGGCACGACGTCACTCCCGGCGAGCACCTCCCGCAGGAGTTCAACACCATCATCGAGATCCCCTTCGGCTCCAGCGTGAAGTACGAGTTGGACAAGATGAGCGGCCTGATCAAGCTCGACCGCATCCTCTACTCCGCCGTCTACTACCCCGCCAACTACGGCTTCATCCCGCAGACGCTGGCGGAGGACGACGACCCGATCGACGTGCTCGTGCTCTGCCAGGAAACCGTCGTCCCGCTCACGCTCATCCACTCGCGCGCCATCGGCCTGATGACGATGATCGACGGCGGCAAGAAGGACCACAAGATCATCGCCGTCGCGACGGAGGACCCGGAGTTTAACAGCTACCGCGAGGCCAGCGAGATGCCCCCGCACCGGCTGACGATGCTCCGGAGGTTCTTCCAGGACTACAAGCTGCTGGAGGGCAAGGCCGTCGAGGTCGACGAGATCCAACCCGCGAACGTGGCCTACCCGATCATCGAAGACGCGCTGGCCCGCTACAGCCGCCAGCGCCGCCGCGGGTTCAACAAGCCTTCGGCGTAAAAACGCAACTCAAAAGCGCGCAGCGGACGCGACGCCGTGTCGGCGCGGGCGCCGTCATGCGCCGGCTGCGGACGTCGACCCACGAAGTAAGCCATCAGCTCCCCGCGTGACGCGACGCCGAAGCGGCGGCAGCAAAAGCACCGGGCGAAAAAACCGGGACAGGCGAAAAAACCGGGGGCGAAAAAACCGGGACAGCTCTGGATTATTTCGAGGCAAAACTCATTATTTTCGGGCTTGTTCTGCATATAACGCGATGCGCATCTGCGTTCGATAGTCCCAAAAGAATCCAGAGCTGTCCCGGTTTCTTTTCGGTTTCTTTTTCCGCGGTCGACTTTCTTCTCACCGCAGGGGTCGGCCTGCGTCTCATTGGGGGCGGATCTGTTGGTTGTGAGTGGGTTCACCGCGCTCGATTGGGGTGTTGTCGGCCGTGTAATCCTGGAACTGGCAGGGGAGGCCCTGGCCCTTGAAGGGGACGGGGGTGGTCTGGAGGTGGAGGTGGAGGTGGGGTTCGGAGGAGTTGCCGGAGTTGCCGCAGAGTGCGAGCTCCTGGCCGCGGGTGACCTTGTCGCCCTTCTTCACCTTGAGGGTGCCGGGTTTGAAGTGGCAGAGGAACAGGTATTCGGCCGTGCCGAGCTGGAGGACGACGTAGTTGCCCATCGCTTTGGCCGGGTTCATCTCGCCGGGGGTGTTGTCGGGGACGTCGTCGACCGCGTCGGCGACCGTGGCGATGGCGGGGGAGAGCACCGGTTGGTTGTAGCAGTAGTAGTCCTCGTTGCGCTTGCCTTCGCCGGCGTGGGAGGAGTTGTCCTTCTTGATCAGCAGATCATAGGCGAAACGCTGGTCGGGGTAGGCGGCGTGGTAGTTCTGTTTGACGGTCCGGCCGCCCCAGGCAACGGTCCACGTCTCCGTGAACGGCAGGCGAAGGGCCGCCTTCGTCTTGTACTTGAGAAACGTGGTCGGGGCTTCGGTGGTCGCAGCGGCCGGTTGGATGAGAAGACCCGCGAGCGTGCCGGATTCGTCCACGGCGTACTGGATGGTGTAGTGCTGGCCTGTCGCGGTCCGGACGGTGCGAGTGAGCGTTGACGATTGGGCGACGGGGTGTGGGTTGGCGCCAAGCGCTTTCGTGCGGAGGGCCGCGAGGGCCTCCGGGGAGCCTATGACCTTGCGAAGTTCGGGGGAAGCGGCATCCCAGAGGAGCTGGGTGTTGCCCGAGAGGAAGGCGGCGTCGAGGCGCGACGCGAGGTCGGCGGGATTGGCCGGAGCAGTGGATTGAGCGAAGGAAGAATATGCAGTCAACAGGGCGAATAGGATGGCGAGCTTCATGGGTCTCCTTGTGTTCGATGGTTTTGACGATGGTTTTGACGACGGATTCAACGCTGCCGGGTGCTCAACGGCGCGTGCGAGCGCTTGGTGGGCATCCGGCCCGCGCGACGTGCGGGTTCAACCGCTCTTCGGTGGGGGGATGGCCATGGTTTGGAGAAGCTCCCGGTAGTCGGTCAGGGCCACAAGGCCGCGCGGGGTGATCTGGAAGGTGGTGGACGGGGTTCGGCCGCGGAAGGACTTGTGGACCTTGAGATAACCGGCGGATTCGAGCTTGGCGGTGTGGCTGGAGAGGTTGCCCTTGGTGAGCCCGGTGAGGGACTCGAGGAACTTGAACTCGACCGACTCGGCCGACGCGAGGACGGAGAGGATCACGAGTCTGGCGGGTTCATGGACCATGCGATCCAGATCGAGAACAAGACGGATGCGGGCTGCGGCGTTGGTCGTCGCGTGGCTGGGCGCATCGGGCGCCGCGGACTTGTCGCGGGTGGTCACGCGGCCTCCCGTGAGATAACGGCGCGGAGGTCGAACAGCCGATCGCGCGCAACGAGGAACCGGCGGTGCTGATAGGTACCGACGGCGATCAACATGACGCACATCACGGGAACCGACGCGTTGTAGGTGTCGGTAAAGCGGTACTGCACACCGACCAGCCCCACGGCGGCCTGGCAGAGGAGGAAGACGCCGACAATGTACTCCCCCACCGAGCGGAAGCAGAGCACGCAGAACGGCAGGAGCATCACGATCGCAAGGTAGCCCATGGCGGGGAGAAGGATGATGACGTACTCGACGGCCGGCGGATTCCAAGTCGGAACGAGCGCGATGACCTTGATGGTGATTTTCGCGCAGGCGACGCAGGTGACGACAAAGCAGAAGACGTAAGCGAGCCGGTTCAGCCAACTCGCGGGCGGGATCGCCAAGCCGAACTGCTGATAGTAACGGCGGCGGAGGATCTCCTTGGCGACGATCCAGAGGAACGGGAACGTCGCGAAGACGAATCGCGCCGGGACCGGGAGGGAGGGGAACGCGCCGTGGGCGAGATAGGCGACGAGACAGAAGGCGCCGCCGAGGACCGACCCGAGCCCGGCGGCCGATCCGGCGAAGCGGGACAGGTCGCGGGTGACGGCCTCGAGCGCGTCGAGTGACGGGAGCGAGGGTGAAACCGCCGGGTGCATCGAAGATAGTTTGCAACGCAAACTAGTTTGTGTCAAGCGATAAATGCGCTTATGCGACGCCGGCCGATCAGAACTCCACCGGCTCAAACCGCACGTGCCCGTCGCACTGCCGGGCGAAGTACGTCTCGACGAGGCGGACGCCCGTCACCTCGCGCACGAAATCGGTCGCCCGTTTCAGATCCACGCGCTGATGTTCCTCAGCGCGGTCGAGCGAGAGGCCCAACCGGGTCGTGTAAAACGCGCAACCCTGGTGCTGGATGAGCACCACCCGGTCGAGGC
>JBAUGM010000441.1:0-4923 GCA_049679725.1 Tepidisphaeraceae bacterium | reverse complement strand
ACCCTTCGGAGTACCTCAGGGTGACAACGTGGCGGTTTCATCCCGCGCGGGTGTGGCACTGCCACGTGACGACTCAGGATGACAGGGCTCGCACATCAATCCTGAACCGCATCACTCGCCTCGTCGTTCGCGCGCAGCAGTGCCGCCGCCGCGTCGCGGACGCGCGCGTGATCGGCCTCGTCGAGATTGCTGAGCAGCGGCAGCATCGGGCCGGTGTTGGCGATGCCGGCGAGGCGCACGGCCTCGTGCAGCACGCGCACCGGGTTGATCGCGTTGCGCAAGTCTTCCAGCGGCTTGCACATCGCGCGCAAGCGCTCAGCCGCGGGCCAGTCGCCGCCGCGCATCGCCTTCAGCATGTCGTGCGCAATCCGCGGCGCGACGCAGACGACGCCGGACGTGAATCCCGCCAGCTTGAAATCGCGCAGGTGCACGACGGCCGGTTGCTCGCCGATGCCGCTGACGATCAGGCTGCGGTCGACGTGGTCGCACAGCTTGCGGAGGTACGGATCGTCGGCGGTGTTCTTGCGGAGGACGGCGTACTTGATGCCGCTGATCGTGCGCGACTCCGACAGTCGCGCGACTTCCTCCACCTCGACGTATCCGTCGTTCTTGATGTACAGCAGCGCGGGAACGCCCGCGGCGTCCACGAACTTGCGGATGCCCGCCTCGACGCCGCGGCTCGTCGTCGAGCCGACGAGCGGCAAAACCATGACGGTCGGGAACGTGTGCCGGCGGATGATCTTCGCCTGGTCCATCATCGTGCCGAACGTCGGGGCGACCGACGGGATGACGAGCGTGTCCTCCGCGGCGAGGCGCGCGAGCATGGAAAGCAGCGCGTCGAACTCGCTCGTCGCGATGTGGTGGAAGTTCGCGTTCCCGCCGTAGAGCAGCGCGCGGATGCCGCCGGCTTCGATGTGGCGGATGAGCTTCGCGTTTTCGGCTTCGTTCAGCGTGAAGTCACCGTTGCGACACAGTGGTGGGACGGCGAGGACGGACGACGCGAGTCGCTCGGGAGTAAGAGAGATAATCATTCTCCGACCTCAGTGGCATGGGCGTCTCGCCCATGCATTTTCGGAACAAGGGAAACATGGGCGAGACGCCCATGCCACTGGAAATCAATAAATATCCGGCTCCGGCGTCGGCCGGCCGCGCGGGTGCAGGAATTTGAAATCGCACCCCTCGTGCGCCTGCGTACACTCGGCGGCGAAGAGCAGGCCGTAGCCGCGGTCGAACCGCCGCTCGGGCGGGCGCCAGTGCTCGCGGCGGCGGGCGAGTTCGTCGTCGGAGACGTGCAAGTGCAGCTTGCGGGCTTGCACGTCCAGCTCGATCCGATCGCCGTCGCGCACGAGCGCGAGCGGGCCGCCGATCGCGCTCTCCGGCGAGATGTGCAGCACGCAGGTGCCGTAGCTCGTGCCGCTCATGCGGGCATCGGAGATGCGCACCATGTCGCGCACGCCCTGCCGCAGGAGTTTCTTCGGGATCGGGAGCATGCCCCACTCCGGCATGCCCGGCGCGCCCTGCGGGCCGGCGCTTTGCAACACGATCACGGAATCGGGCGTCACGTCGAGCGAATCTTCGTCGATGCGCGACTTGAGGTCCGCGTAGTTCTTGAACACCAGCGCAGGCCCCGTGTGCTTCAGCAGCCGCGGCTCGGCGCAGGTCGGCTTGATGACGCAGCCATCCGGCGCGAGGTTGCCGCGCAGGACGAACGTCGCGCCGGCCTCTGAGATCGGCTTGTCGAGCGGGCGGATGACGTTGTCGTTGCAGACCGTCGCGCCATCGATGTTCTCGGCGATTGTCCGACCATTCACGGTGCGACAACTCACGTCTAGCATTTCTCGGATGCGATTCAGCAGCGCGCGAAGCCCGCCGGCGTCGTAGAGATCCTCCATGAGGAACTCGCCCGACGGCCGGATGTTCGCGACGATCGGGACGCGGTGCGAGATCTCGTCGAACCGCTCGAGCGGCAGCTTGATGCCCGCGCGTCCCCCCATCGCGATGAGGTGGATGATCGCGTTCGTCGACCCGCCGATGGCCATGTCGACGGTGATCGCGTTGTCGAACGATGCAGCCGAGAGGATGTCGCTCGGCTTCAGGTCCTCCCAGGCCATCTCGACGATTCGCCGGCCGCTCTCGGTCGCCATGCGCGAGTGCGCGGAATGCACTGCGGGGATGGACGACGCACCGGGCAGCGTCAGGCCGAGCGTCTCGGCGATGGCGGTCATCGTCGACGCGGTGCCCATCGTCATGCAGTGCCCGGGCGAGCGCGCGATGCCGTCCTCGATCCCGCGCCACGCGCAGTCGTCGAGGTTGCCGGCGCAGCGCTCCGCCCAGTACTTCCACGCGTCAGTGCCGCTGCCCAGCGTCGTGCCGTTGTAGTTCCCCTTCAACATCGGCCCGGCCGGCACGAAGATGGCGGGAACGTTTGCAGAGATCGCCCCCATGATCAGCGCGGGCGTGGTCTTGTCGCAGCCGCCCATGAGCACCGCGCCGTCGATCGGGTGACAGCGGAGCACCTCCTCCGTCTCCATCGCCAGCATGTTCCGGTAGAACATCGCCGACGGTTTCATGAACGTTTCGGAGAGGCTGGTGACGGGAATCTCGACCGGGAACCCGCCCGCCTGCCAGACGCCGCGCTTCACCTCCGCCACGCGCTGCGGGAAGTGCGTGTGACAGTTGTTGAGGTCCGACCAGGTGTTGAGGATCGCGATGACCGGCTTGCCCGCGTAGTCGGCCGACGCGTAGCCCATCTGCTTGAGCCGCGAACGATGGCCGAACGACCGGAGGTCGTCGGGGCCGATCCACCGGTGGCTGCGAAGCTGGTCGGAGGTCTTTCGCATGAGCGGGAATCGCGATCATTCTACGAAGTGAGGGAGCGTTCACGAAGTGAGCCACGCGACTCCCTCTTCCCGGTACTCCGGGGAGAGGGCAGGGGAGAGGGGCGAACGGCGCGGCCAGCTTGGGTACCGGTCGACTTCAAGACGACCGCAAATCGTCACATTCCAACGGTGCTCGATGTCACGCGTGTCCCACCCCTCTCCCCCGCCCTCTCCCCCGAGTACGGAGTGTACAGACCGGGGAGAGGGAGGGCGCGTCTCGCAAGTTTCGTGTGGCCCAGAACCTCGCCCGGTATGATGTGGCCGCGGGGGCGAGGGACGCGCGGGACGCATGTCGCCGGACACGCACAAGATCTCGGCCGCCAACCAGCCCACGATGGTCCCGCTCCCGGTCGCGAGCGGCCCGGTCATGGCGATCCTCGGCGCGGCGCAGCTCGCGCTGCCGAAGGTGCCGGGATACGACGTCCAGAGCTTCCTCGGCCGCGGCGGGATGGGCGATGTCTACCGCGCCGTGCAGATGGGCACGCGCCGGCCCGTCGCGCTGAAAATCATGCGGCCGGACTTCGTCTCCGAGAAGCTGCGCCTGCGCTTCGACCGCGAAGTGGAGCTCACCGCCCGCCTCGACCACCCCAACATCGCCCGCATCTACGACAGCGGCCGACACGAGGCGATCTACTTCTACGCGATGGAGCTGATCGAGGGCGAAGCGATCGACAAGCACGTCAGCTCGAACGCACTGCCCCGCCGGGCGGTGCTGGAGCTGATGCGCACCGTCGTCCGCGCCGTGCAGCACGCGCACCAGCGCGGCGTGATCCACCGCGACCTCACGCCCAACAACATCCTCGTCGGCGCCGACGGCCAGCCGCACGTGCTCGACTTCGGCCTCGCCAAGCCGCTGCTCGACGAGGCCGCGCCGATGATCTCGGTCTCGCGCGAAGTCATCGGCACGCCCGCGATGATGTCGCCCGAGCAGGCGGCGGGCGAGAACGGGCGCATCGATACGCGCACCGACGTGTACAGCCTCGGCGTGATGCTCTTTCGGTTTCTCACCGGGCATTGGCCGCACGACATCAGCGGGCCGGAGCACGAGGTGCTGCGGCGCATCCGCAACGAGGAAGTCATCCGGCCGCGCGACTTCCTGAACGACATCGACCGCGATCTGGAGGCGCTGCTGCTCAAAGCGCTGGCGCGATTGCCGGAAGACCGCTACGCATCGGCGGCGGAGTTCGCGCACGACCTGGACAACTACCTCAGCGGCGACCCGATCACCGCGCGTCGCGCATCGGTCTGGTACGTCCTGCGCAAGCGGGTGAAGAAGCACGCCCCCGCCGCCGCCATCGTGGCCGTCGCGGCGCTGCTCGCGACCGCCGTCGCCGTGGCATTCTTCCCGATCTTCACCGCGGCGCTCGGGCTGCTCGCGTTGGTGTTCATCGTGAGCATCGCGTTCTGGGGCATCAAGCACGAGCGCGACCAGGTCGTCGTGCAGCGCAACCGCACGCAGGCGCTGCTGCGCATCAACGAGCTGATGAACCGCAAGCAGGAGCTGTCGGACCTGCTCGAGCTGCTGCTGGCCGAGGCGCGCCTGCTCTGCGCCGCCGACGCCGGCACGCTCTTCATTCGCGACGGCGAGGAGCTTCAGTTCACCGTCGCGCAGAACCAGACCCTGCGGATGCGGCTCGGCAGCGCCGCCGTCGCCGACTTGTTCAAGCCGTTCCGGTTGCCGATTTCCGACAGGTCCGTCGCCGGCTACGTCGCGCTGTCGGGCAAGCTGGTGAACCTCCCCGATGCCCAGCAGATCAGCCCGCGGCTCCCGTTTCACTACAACCCCGACTTCGACCGGAGACACGACTATCAGACGCGCTCGATGCTCGCCGTCCCCGTGCGCGACCCCGACGGCGCGCTGCTCGGCGTGCTCCAACTGATCAACCGCACGAGTGCCGTGGGGAAGATCGTGCCGTTCACGTCGGATGACGAATCCCTGATGACCTCCCTCGCCTCCCTCGCCGCCGTCGCGCTGCGCTATCGCCAGCTCCGCAGCGAGCCGGGCGTGCAGGCGTGATGCGCGTTTGGGGATTGGGATTTCGTG
>JBAUGM010000440.1:0-21532 GCA_049679725.1 Tepidisphaeraceae bacterium | reverse complement strand
CGTCGCAACTACAGTAGATTCGTCAACCTCCGAGAATCCTCTATGCGCGAGAAGAACCTCTACCGAATCGTCATCGTCGCAAGTTTGCTCTGCTTTTCGGCGATCACCCGCGCCGAGTCGTTTCCCGCGACCCGGCCGTACAAGCCGGTCGTGTACCAGTACGTCGAGCAGACCGACCCGCCGCAGCGGATCCACGTGATCGCGATCGACCTGGCGAACCCGGACGTGCGGGTTCGCGTCTCCCGCGGCGGACCCGATCCCGACGGCGAGGGCAAGTGGACGACGACGCTCCAGCGGCCCACCGCCATCGCGGAACGCGAGGGGTTTGAGGTCACGATCAACGGCGATTTCTTCTCCCACCTCAGCGGGAGAGACGCCGAGGGCGCCGCAGCCCTTAAAGCGTTCAGGGGCAACACGCCCGCGACGGTGAGCGGGCCCGCGACGACGGATGGCGACACGTGGGCCGTGCCGAACGAGGCGGACGGTCGTCCTTCATTTCTGATCGACGCCCAGAACCGCCCGGCCATCGCGAAGATCGCGAAACCGCCCGAAGACGCGCGGCAGGTCATCGCGGGGAGCGACATCATCGTCGAGGGCGGCAAGAACGTCGCGCGCACGGGAAAGGGTTTCCCCGACACCCGCCACCCCCGCACCGCCGTCGGCATCGCCGACGGCGGGAAGCGGCTGCTGCTCGTCGTCGTCGATGGGCGGAACAAGGAGAAGGCCGTCGGCATGAGCCTGACGGAACTGTCGAAAGTGATGCTGGAACTGAAATGCGAGTCAGCGCTCAACCTCGACGGCGGCGGGAGCAGCGCGATCGTCTTGCGCGATCCAAAGACGGGAGAGCAGGAGATCCTCAATCGGCCGAGCGATGGAAGGGAGCGGTCGGTGGCGAACGTGCTGGGTGTGGATGTCGGCGAGGTGAAGAAGCGCGTCGCGCGGTGAGGTGCGCTCGTGTCCCCTCTTCCTGTACCCAGCGACGTTTCGATCAACGTGGGTGCTTCGAACGAGCGACGTCATCCTGGGGCGAGTTCTACGAGCCGAAGGATCTCGGGCTCACGGATTATTCTCGATCCCGAGATCCCTCAGGTCGCCTTGGCTCCCATCGGGATGACGTACAACGCGACTTACGCGTTCATGTGGAACGTTGCTATACCCTCACCGTGCCGCGGTCGCGGCGTTGGCCGGCGGGCGGATGATGTAGCCGACGCCGCCGTTGTCGAACCACGCTTGGGCGAGTTCGTCCGCCTTGTAAATCACGCCGTTGCCGCGCTCGATGCTCGCGGGGTCGTTCACGATCGCGTCGCCCTGTGGCGTCATCCCGCGGATCACGATCAGGTGGCCGTCCGACTGCGGGTTCACGTTGCTCGGGAACGTGCCGCGCTGGAACCGGATCGACGCGATCACCGGCTGCCCGCGCGCGATCTCCCCCTTCACCTGTTCCCAGTTGCGGAATCGCGTCAGCCACGCGTCCATGCCGCACTGGCCGGCGTACTGCACGGCACGGTTCCAGTTGCCGAACATCTCGTAGTTGCTGTCGTAGATCGCCAGCGCGTTGTTGACCGTCGGCCGATCGACGCCCCAGTGGTGCAGCACCATCGACACCGACGTCGGGGAGCAGATCTTCCCACGCAGCCCCGGCGGGACGATCGGATCGCCCTGCGCGCGGAACGGGACCTTCAAATCGCGCGCCCAGCCGTCGGTCGGGCGCTGGTCCAGCTTCCGATCGCCCGGCGTGCCGGAGTACGAAACCGCGATGCGCCGAATGCGCGGCGTGACGCTCCGGTCGAAGTCGAAGTTGAACAGCTTCGCCCGAACCTGGTACGCGTCGGCGGGGCGGGAGAGGATCATCTCGTCGATGTCGATCTTGGCCGGCCCGGCCTCGATTCTCCGCTCGATCTCGTACGCCTCGCGACCCCACGCGCCCATGTAGAGCCACGGCGACCATTCACCCGTCATCGCATCCCGCGCCCGCGCCTCGAACTGCACGCCCGTTTCGGTGGGCGTCAGCACGTTCCACGAGGGAATCAAGTTGGTGAACGGGAACTCCGCCGCCATCTGCGGCGACGTCCACGTCCCCTCGAGCGGCCAGCCTCTTGCGCGGTCGTCATTCAAGACGATGCCCGCGCCGCCATCGGACGAGACCTTGGCGCGCTGGAGCTTGCCCTGCGCGAACTGGTCGGTCGTATCGATGAAGGTGAGCCGGTCAACGGCGCCCTTCGGATTGCGAATCTGCGCCCGTGTGGGCGACGGCGGGGCCTCGTCTGTCGAGTGCAGCAGCACCGCGAACGCGGTGAAGACGAGGAACGCCGCACCAACACCGGCGCCGAATTGGGTGAGTCGGGATTGCATAACTGTCCTTCCGCACACAACAATCTACGTCATCCTGAGGCGAGTCTTACGAGCTGAAGGATCTCGGGCTCGCGCGCATCTTTCAGCTCCGAGATCCCTCGGTCGCCAAGGCTCCCTCGGGATGACGTTGCCCGTGTAACGGCATGCTTCAGTAATGCCAAATCTGGTTCCACGCCATCATCCAGTCCTTGCCCTTGCTCGTGATCCGCAGCGGGTTCACGAACTCCACGCCGTGACGGCCCATGAACTGGTTGGCGCTGTCGATGGTGCCGAGATCGACTGCGATCGTCGTCGGCCTGGCGGGGACGTAGGGCTTGACCTTGATGGCGGACTGGAGCGCGCGTTTCGCGCCCTCCTCGATCATCTGCCGCGCCTGTTTCGGCGGGATGTTGCGGGCGGAATAGCGGCCCAATCCGCGCTTCACGGCGACGCCGTGCAAACCGTCGCCGAGCAGTTCCCGGCCTTCCTTGACCGTCGCCTCATCCCCCGTGATAAGGACGACGGGACAGTCGTAGTGGCCGCACAGCGCGGCGTTGATGCCGAACTCGCCGACGCAGGTGTCGTTGAAGTAGAGGTTGCGCCAGGTCGTCGTGGAGATCGTGTGACAGAGCACCCCATCGGGCGTGCCGGCGCGGGCGTGCATGCCGACCATCAGCGCGGCGTCGCATCCCTTCTCCAGCAGTTCCGTGTAGCGCGACCAGCCGTGGCCGGAAACCCAGTCGCACTCCATCATCTCGGGGATAAAGCTGTTAAACGTCCAGTCCTTGCCGGCGCCGTGGCAGTCGACGGCGACGACTTCCGTGGCCCCCGCGGCCTGCGCGCCGCGCACGGCGGCGGTCACTTCCTCGGTGTAGAGGCGGCGGCCCTCCTCGTACATCGGGGCGCCGCCGTTCACCTGGTCCCACTTGATGATGCCGGAAACCCCTTCCATATCGGCCATGAGAAGCACGCGCATGGGCGGGATATTATCAGATCCGCCTGTAATTTTGCAGGACGGGCGAAACGCGGCGCGGGGTCATGACGTCTAGCATGTACCGAGCGGCCGCACGATGTGGAGGATACGCACCATGAAGAATCACCCGATCCAACTCGACTCGCTGGAGCCGCGCCGGCTTTGCGCGGTGGACCTCATCGTCTCCGTGACGACCAACGGCACGACCGTCGCCGCGCCGGATGACCGGTTGCCCGCTATCTTCGACGCGGAGGTGACGATCCGGAACATCGGATCGACCCAGGCGCTGGGCACGTTCACCGGCGACCTCTACATCAGCAAGAACCAGGCGATCGGGTCTGACGACCACAAGGTCGGCACGTTCACGACCGCGCCGAACGCGACCCTGAACGCGGGGCAGTCGATCAAGGTGAACGCGTCCCTCGGCCGGGACATCGGCGCCTCGGCGACGGCGGGGGAGTACTTCCTCATCGCCGTCGTCGATCCGCAGAACCAGATCTTCGAGACGAACGACAACAACAACACCAACACGACGAGCGCGCCGGTCGTCGCCGTGACGACGACGAAGCAGCCGCCGTCGATCACCGGCACGGGCGGGAACGACGTGATCATCCTGAACGCGACCGCGAAGAACCTGCTCGTCACCTTCAACGGCCTGAACACGTACATCGAGCTCGACGAGGATTCCGTCATCCCGATCAACGCCGGCAGCGGGAACGACAAGGTGATCGCGACGGGCGACGTCGCGGTGAAGCTGTCGGTCACCGGCGCGGGCGGCAACGACACGATCCAGGGCGGCAGCGGTGACGACGAGCTCTCCGGCGCCAACGGCAAGGACCGCATCCTCGGCGGTGCGGGAAATGATTATCTGCTCGGCGGCGCCAGCAACGACTACCTCAACGGCCAACTCGGCAACGACACGCTCTCCGGCGCGGGCGGCAAGGACCGGCTCTTCGGCGACTACGGGAAGGACTACCTGCTCGGCGGCGCGTCGAACGACTACCTGGATGCCGTCACCGTCTCCTCCACCGCGCAGGATACCGAGGCCGACACGCTCTCGGGCAACGCGGGCACGGACACAGGCCTGTACGACGCCGACGAAGACGTGTCGGCGGGGATCGAGATTGCGCAGACGATCTGACCCTGCGCGAAGTGTCATCGCCACGTCATCCCGAGGGAGCCCAGGCGACCGAGGGATCTCGGGCACCCGAAGTGTGCGTGAGGCCGAGATCCTTCAACTCGTCGAACTCGCCTCAGAGAGCGTGAACTTTTTACGTAGCACGGGTTTTCAACCCGTGTTTTGAATTGAAGAACACGGGTTAAAAACCCGTGCTACGAACAAATTCACAAACTCTCAGGATGACGCTGCCCGCGGCGCGTTCTGCTCAGCGCAACGGAGAGGCGGGGCGACGCCGACGGATCCACCCGCCTTTGAGGGGAGAATGCTGTGAACTACCGACGATCCGGGTTGGTCTTGCGTTGCGAGCGATTCGACTTGCGGTGTTCGTCCCGGCCCGGGTAGCGCGGCGGCCTTTGGGTCGTCATGTCGTGCCTCCGTCGTTGGGCGTCACGCCGAGTTCTTCCTCGGAGACGTGCGCTTCATCCTTGTCGCCAGGACCGCCGGCGCGGGTCTTTGATTTCAGAAAATCGCGGACGGCGCTGCCCAGGCTGACGCTTGCTTTCTCGGACTTGCCTAGCGTGCGCAGCGCGGGTTTTGCGTCGGGGTTGTCCTTGGATGATCGTGTGCTCGTGGTCGCTGAAGCGACCACGCCGCCGGATGCGGCGCGCTTCGGGTCGCCCGACCCCGCGACCTGCGAGCGCTCGTGCACCGCGGCATTGCGCCCATCATCGGTGCTCGCGTACTTCATGCCGATGGTCGTCTCCGGCTCGTCGAGCAGCAGGCGATTCACCAGTTCCACGCCCTGCATGAGGGTGTGATCGGTGTTGGAGACCTCGTACTTCCACATGCCGAACCGGCCGCGGGAGTAGATGCCGTGCTGCTCGAGGTACGGGATCACCTCGGCGAGGATGCCATCGCGCTCGACGCTGGGCGTTGGGTAGCTGTAGGGCGCGTGATACGTCCACGTGTCCACGATGTCGTCGCGATCCTGCTCCGTGATCATGCCGGCGTTGATCAACCCCTTGATCGTTTCCTCAACGATGCTCCGGCCGTCCACGTGCTTGAACTCGGAGTAACTCGTCTCGCACAGCAGCGAGTAGTGCGCGTCCTTGTCCGGGGTCATGTAGGGTGAGTAGTTGCTCAGGTAGGTGACGCGGTAGAACGGGCAGTTGTCCTCGGGGAAGTACATCCACGACTTCGTGCTCGGGCACGGCTGCTTGATGCCGATGCCGACCATGTACCCGCCGCTGTGACGCAAACCCGCGGCGGTCCGCTTGATCTCGCGCGGCATCTCGCCGTTGATCACGTCATTGCACAGCCGATCGAGCGGCATGGCGCTGATGAGCGTGTCGTACCTGACGATCTCGCCGTCCTTGAATCGCACCTCTTTCTTCGTCATGTTGATGAAATCGACGGGCTTGTTCAGGTTGACGTGCCCTTCGAGCGGTTTGCCGAAGCGGCGATAGAACTCGCCCGTGCCGCCGAAAAGCGGGAATTTGAACTGGTTGTTCGGGCCCCAGCCGAAATCGTCGCCGCCGAGAACGACGTTCTTCAGCGCGCGGTTGATGTCCAGCACCGCCACGCGCTCGCCGATCCACTCCTTGTTCATCATCCGCGGCGGGTGCGCCCAGACCTTGAAGTTGTAGGGCTTCATGAAATGGTTGGCGATGCCGTCGCCGAAGACGGCGTCGATGAACTCCTCGAAGTTGCGCGCGGCCTTGTGGTCGCGCTTCGTCTGCGCTTCGATGAGGCCTGCGAGGCACTCGTACTGCTGTTGCTTGGGGAGGTAGCGGATGTTGTTCTGGAACGGGTAGGGGACCCAGTTGTCGAACATGCGCACCCAGCACTCGCGCATGTTGAGCTGAAAGTCGCAGCCCATCAGCTTGTCGAAGCACTGATCGTAGTACTTGTAATGCGAAAACATCACGTGCCCGCCGATGTCCCAGGTAAAGCCGGCGGAATCCGTGAAACTGCTGGCGAGGCCGCCGATGTAGGGGAGGCGGTCGTAAATCTGAAAGTTCCTGTAGCCGAGCTCCTTGAGTCGGTAGCCGGCGCCCAGCCCGGTCGGGCCGGCGCCGATGATGACAATCCTGGGTTCCATCACTGCTCCTGGTTAAGACTCACCCCCGCGCGCGCTCCTCTGGCCACTTACGATCCCTGTGTGGCCATGTAGACGTATTCCAGCTGCGCCTCGGTCATCGGCTCGATGTTCCGATTCGAGCGCCGCTCCTTTTTGTCAATCGCCTGCTTGATCAGGTCCTGCATCGTCTTGACGGTCTGCTCCCAACTGCACTGCTGCGCCAGAGCGAGACCCTTCGCGACGCGTTCCTGCACGTCGGCGTTGTCCCTGTCCAGCGCCCGCTCGGCTGCCTCGACGAACGCCTCGGCGCCGCGGGCGAGCAGGACGATGTCGCTCCACTGGTTGACGACGTCCTTCACGTGCGTGCTGACGATCGGCTTGCCGGTCGCCATGTACTCCAGGCCCTTGGTTGGGTTGATGAACTCCGTCGACTTGTTCATCGCGAAGCACATCATGTTCACGTCGAAGGCGGCGCAGTAGCTGGACAGCTGCTGGTAATCGCGACCGCCCATCCAGTACAGGTTCGGCGAGTGCGGGAGCAGGTTGGGATCGACCTTGACGACCGGGCCGACCATCGCGAACGACCAGTCGGGGCGCATGCGCGCCATCTCGCCGACCATCGCATAGTCGACGCGCTCGTCGACCACGCCCATCCACCCGAGGATCGGGCGGGCCATGAAGTCGATGTCGGGCGGGACTGCGATGGTCGCGTCCTGCGCCTTGTTGAAGTGGCTGAACTCCACGCCGCAGCCGAAGATGTGCACGTTGTCGTGCTGCTGTTTCTTCTTCTCGCCGAGGTTATAGCCGCCGGTGAAGACGACGTCGGCGTGCTCGATCAGGCGCGCTTCGTTGTTCACCAGCGCCTTGGGCGCGCCGGTGAACTGCGAGAGCTCGTCCATGCAGTCGTAGACGACGCCGCGGTTCTCGAAGTGGCCGAGCGACCAGCTCGAATCCATGGGCGAGTAATACCAAAGCAGCGGGCGGTCGAACTCGCCGTTCTCGTTCATCCGCTCGATGCCATCGCGCGTCCACTCGCGGAGTTTCGTGGGGAGCTTGGGGTCCTTCGCCCACGACGGCGACGCGTGCGGCGTCATCACGGTGACGTTCGGCATCACGCGGTGGAAGTCGATGCGCGGCTCCGCGCCTTCCTTCAAATCGAAGAAGGGCTCCTCCACGAAGAGGATCGGATGCTTCTTGGCGAAGCGCGAGAGGAACTGCTGCGGGCGCTGCCAGACGAAGCCCCAGCGCAGGTGGCAGAAGACGACGATGCCGTAGCGATCCGTGGCCTTATCCGTGGCTTGGGCGTCCCGCCCGAGCGTTTTCGTGGAGCGATCTTCCTCGGCTTGCAGAAGCTCGGGCGAGACGCCCACGCCACGATCTGCCACCGCCTTCGTCGCGAGACCCGGCGCGGCGTGACCGTTGCCATTCTTGCCATTTCCGTTCCCGTTCTCGCGCGCGAGCGGCGACACCGTTTCCGTCTGAA
This sequence comes from Tepidisphaeraceae bacterium, assembly GCA_049679725.1. Classification (GTDB taxonomy): domain Bacteria; phylum Planctomycetota; class Phycisphaerae; order Tepidisphaerales; family Tepidisphaeraceae; genus DASYWJ01. The sequence goes on along the minus strand of JBAUGM010000440.1, from coordinate 13,545 downwards.
CCGTCGGCTGGATCCACTCCCCGATCGGCGGAAGTTGTTCCTCATCCGCCTCAGGCGAGGGCATCGCGATCGCTTCGAGCTTGCCGACGTGTTCCTCGCCGCCACAGACGTAGTTCCTGAACATCCGCACCAGCGGCGTCGCCTGCCGCGCGAGCGTGCCGTCGGGCTGACGCTTCAAGTTGTACAAGCCGACTTCGTGGATCTTCCCGATTCGGTGCGTGAGTGCGCCGTCCCAGTCGATCTGATCGAGCAGCGGCCACCAGAAGAGGCCGAGCATCGGGACGCCGTCCTGGCGGAGTCGCTTGATGTGATCGACGCTCGTCTCCAGCCAGATCTCGCGGTTGATCGCCTGGCCCTCGATGCTGGTCTCCGTGAGCATGAGCGGGATGCCGTAGCGCTGCCAGTAGGCGGACGCGACGCCGTAGAGGCCGACGGGGTTCTCCGCGCGGCGCTGGCGGACGGATTCGCCGACGCGATCGAGCTGCCAGTCGCTGTGCGGGTAGTAGTCGAGGCCGAACACGTCCGGCGACTGCGGGTGCGTGCGGAACCATTCGAGATCGAGCTCGCTGATGCCGTAGCTCGTCACCCACTCGTGCAACGGGTGGTGCTTGTCGACGCGCCCGAGCAGCAGGTCCATGACGAGGAACCGGCGGAGGTTCCGCCGCTGCACCTCGGTTTGCAGCGACTTGTCGCGCGTCTTGTAGCTCTCGGCGGCATCGCACAGCAGGACGGTGGCTTCCGGCATCGCGCGGCGGATGGCGCGGATCCCGCGGCTCACGCCCTGCACGATGCGCGACAGCACCGGCATGTACCCGCGCCACTTCCGCGCGTGCGGCGGCCAGAAGCCGAAGTCGCCGCTGAACAGTGCGCTCACCAGCGGCTCGTTGAACGGGCACCACGTCTTGATCGCGCCGCGGTAGCGCGTCACCAGCGCCTCGCTGAAGCGCTCCAGCGCTTCGGGGAACTCCGGATCGCCCACCGCCTGCTTCAGCCACAGCGGCGTGCCGAAGTGCATCACGTCCATCAGCGGCTCGATGCCGAGCTTCCCAAACTCCGCGACGCGCTCGTCGCTGTATTGCCAGTTGAACGTCCCGCGCTCGGGCTCGAGCACGTGCCAGGGCATCGCGTAGCGGAGGTGCGTGATGCCCAGCTCTTCCTTCGCACGTTTCAGGTCGTCGCGCCAGAATCGATCGTGCTGCGTCCACGCGAATTGATCAACGTTGAGGTGCGGAAGAAACGAGCACTCCACGCCCGCGCCCCAAACGAAGCTGGGGAATGGAAGCGAGGTTGCGTCGGGAATCTGCGCAACGGGTGCGGGGGTGACGGAGGATTGCTGTTGCGTGGTTGTAGAGTTCGACAAAACCATGCGCGTAGGATCTCCCTGTTCAAGTTTCGTACCCTTGATTGCGACGGCGGCGCTCTCTTCAGTTGTGCTTGTCTGCGGCGGCCCGGTTTATGGCGGGTGCTTTTGTGATGCGCGCACCCATGAGTGCAAATGTTGTTGCGATGCGGCCGCGTCCTTTACCTCAAGCAGAATTGCTTGAGACGGCTATCGACGTAGCGGCTCCACACCGGCGTTGGCGTTGGCGAGGGGGCTTGCGGACGCGACGCCGACTGCTTGGCCGACGCAGTCATCGCGGCGGCCGGTGCTGCCTGAATCGTCGTGGCGACCCCCGTGCTGCTTCGAACGGCTTTCTTCATTGGCTACCTCACCCTTCTCTCAGACTCGTCCGTAAAGTTCGCCGAGCAAACCGTATGCCCACGTTGGGGCGCAGCGCGGCCGCACGACCGTGATAAACGGCACAAGCGCGCATCAGTCGTTGAAAAAACGCGCGAAAAAATTTTGGGAGCGGAGGGGGAAGTCGCTGAAGAGCTCGCTGTGACCCGGAAGGTGACGGGACACGGTGACCGATTGACGACACGTTGTCGCCAAGTCGGTGCAACGAAGCGAACTCAGCCGCAGCGCGTCAGATGGGCTAGTGAGCGGCCGTCGCGTGTGTGTCTTCCCGTAAGACACGTTCCGCATGCGCGCCGTTTGGCGCGATGTCGGCGGTCGTCGGACGTTTGGCGGGGCGGTCTTGGAGTTCTTCGACGAGCGTGGCCGTCACTTCCACTTCGACGCGGCGATTATTCGCCTGCGAATCGGCGCCGTAGCGACGCTGGATGACCGGCTCGAACGTCGAGCACCCCTGCACGCGGAGGATGTCGGGCTCCACGCCCTTGGCCGTCAGGTAGTCCGCCACCGCCTTCGCGCGGCGAACGGACAGATCCATCTTCTGCTGCGGCGTCGTCCCGTCGGGGAGGTCGTCGAGCGACGTGTGACCCTTCACCAGCGAGATCTGTCGATGCCCGCGAATGATGTGCACGATCTCGTCGAGCGCAGCCGTCGTCTCGCGCGTGAGCTCCGCGCGCCCCGTCTCGAACAGCAGCTTCCCGCCGACCGACGCCTGCTTGCCTCTGCGGATCGTCGTGACTTCCGGATCGGTCCCTTCCGGCCCCTTCTTCTGGAGCTTCGTCTTCCCGCCGTCGCCCGGGCCCTGCATGTGGTCGAGCTTCTTCATCAGCATGTGCATGTCGACCGGGTCGTTCGAGTTGTTGTTCGGCACGTAGCCGAAGGCCTCGCGGATGGCGGCGAAGACTTTGATCTCCTCCGCCGATGGCGAGGACGTGGGGTTGTCTTTGGGGCTGGGCTTGAGCACCCAGAGGATCACGAACAGCCCCATCATGCACATGATCAAATCCGCGAGCGTGAAGATCCACTCGGGGCACTCTTCGCAGAGCTCGTGCGGGTCACACTTCTTGCAGGCAGTCTTGGCCATGGTTCGTTGAGCGGCAGAACATGTTTAGCCGCAGATGAACGCAGATGAACGCAGATCAGAAATCTGAGATCTGAAATTCATCTACGTTCATCCGCGTTCATCCGCGGCTCATTCGTTTTCGTTTTATGCCGCCTTCGGAAGCGCGGCCTGCTGACCGCTGCTGAGGAAGCTCATGAGCTGCATTTCGACCACGCGCGGGTTGTTGCCGGCTTGGATACTGAGCACGCCTTGAAGGATGATCTCCTTCGCAAACGCTTCTTCCTTCGATTTCAGACCGAGTTTTTCCGCGATCGGGCCCGCGATCAGATTTTGAAGCAGTGCGCCGTACAGCGTGCCGACGAGTGCCACGGCCAGCGCGGCGCCGATGACGGCGGCGTCGCCACCTAAGTTGCGGAACATCGCGACCTGCGCGGTGAGGCACGCGACCAGGCCGCAGCCGGGGCCGAACTTCGCGAGCGAGGCGAAGAAGTGCTTGCCGTGCTTGTGGCGCTCGAGCATCGACTCGATCTCGATCCGCATGATGCGCTCGATGATCTCCGGATCGGTCCCGTCGATCGTGAGTTGCAGTCCGCGGCGGAGGAACGGATCGGGCGCTTCGCGCGCCACCGATTCGAGCGCCAGCACGCCGTCGCGACGCGCGGTTTCGGCGTAACCGACCATCTCCTTGATCAGGTGCTCGATGTGCGCGTCCTTGGAGAAGAGCATCTTCTTGGAGCTCTTCAGCGCGCCCATGACCGAGTGCAGCGGCATCGACGCCATCGTCGCGCCCAGCGCGCATCCGCCGACGAGGAGGATCTCGCCCGGCTTGATGTACGCAGCAATCGCACCGTGCGAGGCGTGATACGCGCCGTATCCGAGCGCGCCCCACGCGAGCAGGTAGCCAAAGATTGTCGCTAAATCCATGTTGGTTCGTTCCCGCTGTTGCGTCACGGAGACCGATGGCGGAGGGTTGTGCGGCGTCGGCCGCGCAGCATCCGCTTTGACATGATTTCGGCAGAACGCGGGGCGACGGTTGAGAGATTATCGGAACCGCCCATTGCGGCATGACCGGGCCGGCGGTCCAATCGGTGGTGATGTCGAACGACTCCACCCAGCCGCAGCCGCCGCTTCTGATCCTGTGCCGCGATCTGCTCTTCTCGAGCAAGATCACCGGGGCAGCCCAGGCCGTGGGGGTGCCGTTCAAGGTCGTGCGCGACCCCGCCAAGCTCGCGAGCGAGCCAGGCCGACGGCTCATCGTCGATCTCAACCAGGACGGCGCCATCGACGCCGCGATTGCCTGGCGTCATGACACGTCGAACGAGGTCGTGGGCTTCGTCGCGCACGTCGACACCGAGACGATCCGCCGGGCGCGGGAGGGCGGGGTCGATCACGTCTTGGCGCGCAGCCAGTTCGTTGCCCAGCTTGCGCAGCTCATCTCCCTGTCACCGTAAGCTGCTCCCCCATCTCGATTTGCGAAAAATCGATTAGAATCGTTTAAAACCGCGACAGAGGGGTAGCCGTCGGGTAGAGTTTCGTACCGCTACCCGATGGAGAACCCCGAATGCCCCATGGCTGCCAGCGTGCTCGATTCATCGCATTGACGACGTTTGCCATCCTGCTCTGCGCCCTCGTCGCGCCCGCGACGGCTCAGATCAGCAAGGGCCACCAGATCCTGATCGACCGCGGTCTGCAGGTTCAGGGGATGGTGACGACGGGCGACAACTTTCACATCGACACGTACAAGAACGCCAACTACTCCACGGTGAACTGGCTTTGGGAGTCGAACTTCGCTCAGTTGGGGACCGAGCAGAACTTTCCGTGGGCGCGCTGGGTCGGCGACGAGTCGACGATGCCCGCCGGCGCGGAGGTCGCCCACGCCGGCAGCATGGTCGCGCTCCAGCTCGGCGACGAATGGAACCTGAACGACGACGCCGTCCGCACCCGCTCCGTCAATTGGCTCAACAGCGTCCGCAGCCAGTACCCCAACACCCTTCTCTACATGAACAACTGGGGCACGCAGATTGGCGACGCCGCGCTCGGCGACTTCGTCCAGCGCGCCAAGCCCGATCTGCTTTGCTTCGACACGTACCCGTATCAGTCCACGTACATCGCCAACCCGCCGCCGGGCGGATCGCACGTCGGTGCGCCGATCGGCGGTCCGCCGACGGGTTGGTACGGTGATCTGCGGCGCTACCGTGTGCACGCGCTGAACGCCAAGATTCCTTTCGGCAATTACCGCCAAACGTTCCACGCGGTGCAGGATTACAACGCGACCGTTTACCGCGATCCGTCCCCCTCGGAACAGAACCTCAACACGTTCGGCGCTCTGGCGTTCGGCGCGACCTACCTCATCGACTTCACTTACAACACCGGCGCCACCTCGATGTTCAACCCGCCCGGCGGCGACAGCAATCCCAACGCCGCCTACACCCGACAGGCCGACCTGAACCTGCGCGCGCGGAGCCTCGGGACGAGCCTGACGCGTCTCGTGCCCATCCACGACACGCCCAACGGCGGCGCGCCCACGACCGACATCCTCTTCCTTCGCGGCAAGACCGGGCCGGGCACGACGGATGTCACGCCGCTGCCCACCGGCTTCGCTGCGGACGACGCCCTGCCGAACACGATGAGCGAGTGGGTGTCCGGGCAGAACGATCCGTGGATGGCGGGGTTCGTCGTCACGAACCTCGGGACGCGGAACGGAGGCCTTCGAGGAGACGCGCTGATCTCCTGGTTCAAGCCCCTTGACGCGACGCTGGACGATCCCGCCGATCCCGACGATCAGCTTTACTTCATGATCACCAACGGCATGACGGGGATCGACGGGGCCGCGGACGAATACCGGCAGCAGATCCAGATCAACTTCCTGGCCGCCACGCCACGGGCCGAAGGCGACACCATTCCGAGCGTGCTGCGCTTCAACCAGCTTACGGGCGACGTCGAGAAGGTCTTTCTCGAGCAGATCCCCAGCACCGCCCGGTGGAAGCTCGTCCTGCAGCTCGACGGCGGGATGGGTGAGCTCTACAAGTTCAACACGGGCGGGGGGTTCGTCGGGGTGCCGGAACCGGCCTCACTATCGCTCCTGGGGCTCGGCCTCCTGATGTTGCGCCGTCGTCCGCGGATTCGCTGAACATTCCAGCTCCATCCTTTCGCCGCGATCGACCATCCCGCGCTGACAATGCGTCGCCCCTGACCGCGCTCCTCGCTTGGATTTTTCCCGCTTTCCACTACATTGCCGGACTGTCCTTTTCCTGGAGAACCGCTATGCCGCTCATGACCACCAAGCCGATGTTCGACCTCGCCTACGACGGCGCTTTCGCCGTCGGCGCGTTCAACGTCAACAACATGGAACTCGCCCAGGCCATCCTCGACGCCTGCGCGAAGGAGCGCAGCCCGCTCATCCTCCAGATCAGCAAGGGCGCGCGCAAGTACGCGAACATCCGCTACCTCAAGGCGATCATCGACGCCGGCGTCGCGGAATACCCGGATCTCCCGATCGCCATCCACTGCGACCACGGCGACACGCTCGACCTGATCCAGCAGTGCATCAACGACGGCTACACCTCCGTCATGATCGACGGCAGCCATCATCCGTACGACCAGAACGTCAAGCTCACCGCCGACGCCGTCAAGCTGGCGCACGCGGCCGATGTCGTCGTCGAAGCGGAACTCGGCATGCTCGGCGGCATCGAGGAAGACGTCGTCGGCATGGACGCGCACGAGTACGAGAAGAACGTCGAGAAGTTCCTCACCGATCCCGTGCAGGCGAAGGACTTCTGGGAAAAAACCAAGTGCGACTCGCTGGCCGTCGCCATCGGCACCAGCCACGGCGCGTTCAAGTTCAAGCACGAAGCGAAGCTCGCCTTCGACCGGATCGAGCAGATCATGAAGACCTGCCCGGGATTGCCGCTGGTCATGCACGGCAGCAGCAGCGTGCCGCAGGAGTTCATCGACCTCGTCAACAAGTACGGCGGCAACATGCCCAACGCCAAGGGCGTGCCGGAAGACCAGATCGCCATGGCCGTGCAGAAGTACGGCGTGTGCAAGGTGAACATCGACACCGACCTGCGCCTCGCGATGACCGCCAAGATCCGCGAAGTCTTCGCGACCAAGGCCGCCGAGTTCGACCCCCGCAACTACCTCGGCCCCGCGCGCGAAGCGATCACCAAGATGGTCCAGCGCAAGCTCCACGTCCTCAACAGCGCCGGCAAGGCCGACACGATCATCAAACACTGGGAAAAGCTCGGCAAGCCGCTGCCGAAGTTCTACACGAAGGGCAAGGCGGCGTAGACGCGGCGCTGCGCGACGGACGATTGAGACTTCCGCGCCGGCGGTTCCTACATGGGGCCGCCGGCGTTCGTTCGAGAGATCCATTCCGAAAGGGAGAACCCCTTGTTCATCATCTATAACTTGACCGGTTTGCTGCTCGGGCTCGCCGGTGTGTTCGCGGGCATCCTGACGATTCTGCTGACCGGGCGGCTCTCGTTCGGGCTGATCATCCTCGCGACGGTGTGGCTCGCGTTCGGTTGGCGTCGTCGCGTCGACGCCACGACCGGGGCGAAAGGGCCGGTACCGTCGCTCTTCTGTATCCCGCTCGGGGTGCTGGGCATTCCGATCCTGCTCCTGGCGTTGCCAGTCTTCTTCATCGAGCAGGTAGCAGCGAGGCAGGAAAAGCAGGCGACCGACCCGCGCCGCGCGATGTTCAACGTCGACGAGAGCTCTTTGCGCTCGGCTACGATCAGCGGCGACACCAGCCTCTCCAGCGCGATCGCCGACGGGCTGCGATCGATGGTTGTCGAGGAAGCGAAGGCGGAGGATTTCCGCGTGTTCGCGCGAACGTCGCCGGATGCGATCCTCGTCCTCATCCAGGCGCCGAATCTCAAACAGTTCAAAGACCCCGCGCGCGAGCAACTGCTCAACCTGGTCGAGGGCATCTTGATGGCTGAGGACAACGCGAACCGAAAATTCTACATCGGCGTCAAGGGTCGCGTGGCCCTCGGCGCGGTGCGCGTCCCGCCGGACCGGACGGAGATCGGGTCGGTGGTGTCGGAGTCGTTGCTCTACCCGTTCTACGACAAGCAGGTCGCATCGCGCCCCGCGACGTCGCCCAGCCCGGCGGTGATGACAACGTCGAGTACGCAACCTGCTGCTCCCACGTTAAATCGCTGACCTGTTCCACGATGCGTCGGCTTTTCTAATCATCTTCGAGTTCCGCGGCGCATAGATTTGCATAATCGCGATCGGCGCGCCCGGGTGGCGTGCACGCGACAAGGAGGAACTTGATGGCAGGGCAAGGTTCGACCGGCAACGTGATCGCGGCGGTGTGCAGTTTCTTCATCCCCGGGCTTGGGCAGCTCGTGCAGGGGCGGTTGCTGTTGGCGGCGATTCAGTTCGTCCTCGCGGCGCTGCTGTGGCTTGTCTGGATGGGCTGGCTCATTCACCTTTGGTCCATCCTCGACGCAGCACTCTGGAAGCCGAAGGCATAGCCGCCGCATAGACTGTTGCTCGATGGATCTACTCGACACGCAGGTTTACGCGCTGATCGGTGATGCGGGATTCCGCCGGCTCGTCGCGGCGTTCTATCGGCGCGTGCCCGGCGATGACATCCTCGCGCCGATGTACCCGAAGCACGATTTGGCGGGGGCGGAGGAGCGGCTGCGCGGGTTTCTCATTCAGCGATTCGGTGGGCCGGACGCGTACTCGCAGCGGCGCGGGCATCCGCGGCTGCGCATGCGGCATGCGCCGTTTCGGATCGATCAAAAGGGGCGGGACCGATGGGTCGAGTTGATGGAGGCGGCGCTGGCGGAGGTCGATCTGCCCGCCGAAGCCATTGGGCCGCTGCGGAAGTTCTTCCACGACTCGGCGACGTTCATGATCAATGCATGACGGGAGGGCGAGGCTCCGCCCGAGCCGTCTTCCTCGCCGACGAAAACGCGGCTCGGACGGAGCCTCGCCCTCCCGATCGTCCTTCGTCCCTTCGGATCAGTCGCCGTTGACGCGGGCGACGTCGGACCGCGACGCCTTTGGCTCGACAGGCGCGAGCGCGGCGACGTGCGCTTTGAGCACGCCAGCATACCGCGCCGCGCTGCGGGCGGTGAGGTGGACGAAATCGGTCGTGCGATACGCCGATGGCTCGACGTCGACCACCCACTTGCTGGTTTCGGCAGGGAAGGCTTCGCGAACGCGCAGGCGGACGGAAGCGGGGCGGGGCTTTGCCATGAAGTCCGCGTGCTCGGGCATCTCGAAAAAGATCACTTCGGCGCCGCGCGCTTTCAGCTCGGTCGCGTAATGCTTGAGGTCGCGGACGATCTTGTCCAGCTTCGCCGACTCCAGCGGGGCGGATAGTTCGTCACCACGGCGAACCTTGAGTCGCTCGAACTGCTCGTGCGGCAGCGCCACGTCGGCGGCGTCGGCCTCCGCTTGTGCGGCGGCGGCAGTTGGGGCCGGGTCGTCCGTCGCAGGTGCGTTTGACTTCGTGGGCCTGTGATCATCGTCAATCAGCGCGCGCTGCGCGATCAGGTGTGGCTTGTTCGTCTCGCGCAGGAGCGGCAGCTTCCGCCGCGCCTCATATAGGCCGGGGGAGAATAGCGAGCGGAGTTGTTGCTCGTCGGCGTCGAGCATCAGCACGTTCGTCTCGATCAGCACGACGTCCGGGATCTTGTTCGCACGGAGCATCATCTCCAGGCCGGTGAATGCGCTGCCGCCGTTGAACGAGAGGTTGTACCAGTCGCGCGGCAGGTCCCTGAGTCGGTTGGCGATCGACGAGCCGACGACCACGACGCGCGGCTTGGCCTGCGCGTAGACGAACGCCTCGCCGCGCATCACGTTCTGCTCGACCTGCGACCCCGCCTCGCCGCCCGCGCGATACTTCGCGGGCAGGCGCTTGACGGTCAGGTGCCACGCGCCCAGCAGGACGAGGCAGACGGCGAGAGATTTGAGAATCGTCGACATCGTGCGCGAAGTTAGTCTAGAACTGGAAGTAGATGAACTCTCCACCCGTGCCGCTGTTGACGGCGATCAGGAACAACATCAGCCCATACGCGACCGGCCGAAGCCAAGCCGTCGCAGCCGGCAACGCGGGCTGGATCGGCGCTTCAACAGCACGGGTTGTCGCGCGCTGGCGGCTTTCCAGCACGAGGTACGCGACGTGGTACACGACTACCGGCAGCGAAAACAGCAGGATGTTGAACACGCGTCCCGCCGACACCGGCTTGTCCCAGTTCACCGCGGTGGCCTTCACGTACTCGATCACGTGGGAAAAATCCGGCAGCTTGAACAGCAGCCACGCCGCCGTCACCACGAAGAATACGAAAAGGATCTGTCCCGCCTGCACGTACCAGGGATCGAGCGCCGGGTCACGTTTGTCGCCGCCGGTGCGGTCCTTGATGAATCGTTCGATCGCGAGGGCCGCGCCGTGCGTCATGCCCCACAGGGCGTAACTCCACGCCGCGCCGTGCCACAAGCCGCCGAGGAACATCACGATGAACAGGTTCACGTACGTGCGGACCTTGCCACGGCGGTTGCCGCCGAGCGGAAAGTAGAGGTACTCCTTCAGCCAGCTCGACAGGCTGATGTGCCACCGCCGCCAGAATTCGCCGAACGAGCGGGCGATGTACGGGAACTCGAAGTTCTCCGGCAATCGATAGCCGAACAGCCCGGCCACGCCGATCGCGATCAGCGAGTAGCCCGCGAAGTCCGCAAAGATCTGCATCGAGTAGCCGAACAGCAGCAGGAGCAGTTCGCCGCTGGCGCGGTTGAGGAAGTATGGGTACTTCAGCCAGAACGTCTGCTGTTCCAGGTTGTTCGCGACGACCATCTTCAGGAAGTACCCGATGGTCAGCTTGCGGAAGCAGAAGTTCCAGTCGATCCAGTTGAAGAACTTCTCCTTGATCTGCGGGTAGAAGTCATGCGCCTTGAGGATCGGCCCGGCGACGAGATGCGGGAAAAAGCTGACGAACAGCGTCGTCTTGAGCAGATGCTTGCCCTTGTCGGTGCTCTCGGTGCCGAAGAAGGTCGGCTCGTTGCGCGCCTTGTACGAATCGACGACGAGGCTGATGCCCTCGAACGTGAAGAACGAGATGCCGACCGGCAAAGCGATCATGAGCATCCAGTGCGCCGGCTCGCCCGCGGCCGTCCAATGGCCAGGCAGCGATCGCCCGAGGAGGCCCATGTATTTGAAGAAGCACAGGATCGCGAGATTGCTGACCAGCCCGACGATGAGCCAGAATCGCGCCTGCTTCCTGTCGCGGCGAAAAAAGACCGCGTGGCTCACCAGCGCATTCATCGCGATCGAGACGAGCAGCAGGGGGAGGTAGATGAACTGGTTGAGGCTGTAGAAAACGAAGCTGGACAGCACGAGGATCGCCGTCTGCCATCGCCGGAGCACCGGCGTGTAGAACAGAGCCATCGTCACGAGGACGAGGACGACGAACCAGAAGTCGGTGAACAGCATCGGGCGCGCAACCTACCGTGTATGACACAGGCCGGGAATGGTCGGACATCACATTTATCGACACCGGGAAACGCGCACTTGAAGGAGCGCGCGCGTCGGCCCCGGCGCGGGCAACTTCATTACCAGCGCGGGCGACGCTATTCTAGGACGAGCCGATGATGAGCCCGATGGACGCTGAAATCCGCCCGTTCCGGCAAGACGACCTCCCCGGCGTCCTGCGCGTGCTCGCCCAGGCGATGCACGCCGACGCCATTCCCGAATCGCGCTTCGTCCGCCAGGTACTGCTCGATCACAATTTTCGCGCCGACGGCGCGCCCGTCGCGCTGCGGGACGGACAGACAATCGGATTCTGCCTCGCCCTGGCGCGACAGACCCCGCTGGAGAACGCGCCACCCGATGCCGACCTGGGCTACGTCACGCTCATCGGCGTTCTGCCGAACGAGCAGCGGCGCGGGATCGGTTCGCAATTGCTCGCGTCGGTCGAAACCTACCTGCGCGGGCAGGGGCGGCAGCTTGTCATGGTCTCATCGTACGCGCCGGGCTACTTCATCCCCGGCGTCGATGTGAACGCGTACGCGACGGCGCTGCCGTTCTTCGCGAAGCACGGCTATGCGGAGGTCTACCGCCCACTGGCGATGCAGACGTCGCTGTGGGAGTTGCATCAGCCGGAGTGGGTGGGGGAGAAGGCTTGCAAGCTCGCGGGGCAGGGCGTGAACGTCGCCCCGTTCGCGCCGGCGATGACGCTGCCGCTGCTCGAGTTCGCGCGGCAGGAGTTTCCCGGCGACTGGGTGCGCGTCGTACGCGAAGCGATCGGGCGCATCGTCGCACAAGGCGACCCCGCGTCGCGCCTGATCGTCGCGATGGAAGATGAAACGGTCGTCGGGTTCTCGCATTACGAAAACGAGCGCTTCGGCCCCATCGGCGTCGCTGCGTCGCAACGCGGGCGGGGGCTCGGCCAAGTGCTGATGTATCGCACGCTCTTCGCCCAGCGCGACGCCGGCTTCCGCGCCGCGTGGTTCCTCTGGTCCGACGACAAAACCGCCGCCCGGCTCTATAACGGTGCGGGCTTCAAGGAAGTGCGGCGCTTCGCGCTGCTGCGGAAGGAACTGACCTGACCCACATGACCACGCTCACGACAATGCCGACACCCGAGCGGATCGAAAGCGTCGATCAGCTCGAAGACCTGCTCTGCGACCCCACGCCCGCCGCCGTTACGGCGATGCGGAACATGACCGGCGATCTGATCGTCCTCGGCGTCGCGGGGAAGATGGGGCCGACGCTGGCGCGCATGGCGAGGCGCGCGTCCGACGTCGCGGGCGTCAAGCGCCGCGTCATCGGCGTCTCCCGTTTCTCCAACGCTGACGAAGAATCGCGGCTGCAGGAGCACGGCATCGAGACCATCAAGGCCGATCTGCTCGATCAAGACGCACTCGATCAGCTCCCCGACGCGCCCAACGTCCTCTACATGGCCGGCATGAAATTCGGCGCGACCGGCAAGGAAGCGCTCACGTGGGCGATGAATACCTACCTGCCCGGCATGGTCTGCAACCGCTACCCGAAGAGCCGCATCGTCGCGTTCTCCACCGGCAACGTGTACGGCCTGGTCCCCGCGACCGGCGGCGGATCGATCGAGGCGGACGTACCCAACCCCGTCGGCGAGTACGCGATGAGCTGCCTCGGCCGCGAGCGCATGCTCGAGCACTTCAGCCGCGCGCTGTCGATCCCGATGGGAATCATCCGCCTCAACTACGCCAGCGAGCTGCGCTACGGCGTCATCGTCGACTTGGCGAAGAAGGTCCGGGCCGGCGAGACGATCGACGTCGCGATGGGCCACTTCAACGTCATCTGGCAGGGCGATGCGAACGCGATGACGCTGGCGGCCTTCGACCACCTCACGTCGCCGCCGTTGATGCTGAACGTCGCGGGGCCGGAGATCGTGCGGATCCGCGACGTGTGTACGACGTACGGGCAGATGATGGGCAAGCCCGTCACCTTCCGCGGGACGGAAGCGCCGGACGCGCTGTTGAACAACGCCGAACTCGGCTACCGATTCGCGGGCCGTCCGCGCGTGAGCCTCGAACAGCAGATGAAGTGGGTCGCGCGGTGGGTCACGTCCGGCGGCGCGAGCCTCGGCAAGCCGACGCACTTCGAAGCGCGGGATGGGAAGTTCTAGATCGAACTGAATGGTTGACGGCGTGCGCCGTCGCGTCATCCTGAGGTACTCCGAAGGATCTAGCTGGGCGTGAAGGCCCACACGCCCAGCTAGATCCTTCGGAGTACCTCATGATGCAATAC
>JBAUGM010000439.1:0-7365 GCA_049679725.1 Tepidisphaeraceae bacterium | reverse complement strand
CGCACGACTCATCAGGTGTGGGGCGCTCGGTGCGCCCGCTGGCTGGCTCCTCCCAGGGAGCGGGGCGGGAACACGGGAGCAGAGGTGATGCCCGAGAAACACGAGAAGTGCGGAACGAAGCCAAGAGCGCCCAGACCGCCGCGGGGCGCGGTTCGTTCACGACGTCGGATCCGGGTCTTCGCTGAAGCTCAGACACCGGCGTGTGCGCGGTCGCGGACGTCCGTTGACCTCTGTTTACCTGGGTTGACCCAATGTGCCGGAATGTTCCATGCACGCGGAAATGACAAAACGAACCCATTTCGCACCCGCAGCGGCGTTCCCGCTTGAGGAGCAAGCGTTTGCGTCACGAACCCAACGGAGAGGGAGCGCGCGTCAGCCTGGCTTCGGCGTCGCCGATTCTTTGAGGCGGTTGGCGTTCTCCGCCGCCTTGGCGGCGGCGGGGTCGTCGGCGTACTGCTGGGCGACTTGCTGGTACAGGTCCAGCGCGGCGCCGGCGTTCTTCGTGCGCTCGAGGATGGAGGCCGTCCGCATCAGCGACTCGACGACGTGCGGCTTGCCCGGCGCGTCCTTGCAGTGTGCGACGACGCGCATGTACGCCAGGGCGGCGTCCTGCAACTGGTTCGCGTCCTCGCCGGCGAGGCCCTCATGAGCCTGGGCGATGACGAACAGCGCTTTCGCCTGGTCGGCGGGCTCGATGAAGATCGCGCGGTTGCCGTTGATCTCGTCGAGCGCCTTCTTCCACTGCTTCCCGTCGATCGCGACGGCGGCGACGTCGAGCTTCATGCGCGCCAGCGCGCCGGCAGCGGCGGGGTCGCTCGCGGAGACGGCGCCGGCCTTGACCATCTGCTGCATGGTCTCGGTGATGCCCTTCTGGTCGTTGCGCGTGCGGTGCAGGTCGAGCAGGAAGCTGAGCAGCGCCTGCCGCTGGTCGGCGGAAAGCTTCTGGTTCGAGATCGCCGACTGCACGTCGGCGACGGCCGTCGCGAGGTACGTCGACTTCGCGTCCGGCATGGCGGGCTTGGCGGGCGGCTTGCCCGGATTGCGCAGGATGGCGGCAACGTACGCGGTGACGGCGGCGTCGAACCGGCCGGACTTTTCCGACGCGATCAGCAGTCGCTTCGCGGTCCAGTCTTTGACCCAGTCCTTCTTCGTGCTCTTGATGGCCTTGAGGTAGTTGTCCGTCGCGACGTCGAACTTGCCGGCGACGAACGCCTCCTCGCCGGCGGTGAGCGCGGGCTCGTCGTCCACGGCGATGCGCACGACCTGCTCCGCCGGCCGATTCGATTCGCGCCCGGAGACGTTCGTCCACACGGCGCTGGTCTGGTCGATCCGGTCGATCTTGACCTTGCCGATCTCCAGGGCGTTGGTCGCCTTCGCGTCGTCGTCCGGCTTGGCCGAGCTGACCCACAAGCTGTCCGCCCGCGCGACGCCGGCGAAGAGCGCCATCGCCAGGGCGGCGGCAGTAACGGCGAGGCGAATGCCCGACGATGTTCGTGTCTGTCCGCTCATGGGTTCGTGATCGCGCGGATGCAGGAGAGGGGGGTCGAACCCCTACACCTTTCGGTACAGGATCCTAAGTCCTGCGCGTCTGCCAATTCCGCCACTCCTGCGAGTGTTCAGGTGATTAAACGACGGGTGCGGGGGCGTGTCAATTTCACGAGGGCTTGCACAATTTTCGTCACGCGTCATACTCCCACCAGCATACGACTGTTCTGGTCGTCGCGTGGACGCGATGGTCGGTTCAATCTCAGGGTGTCGTGCACATTGCCGCGGATAGAAGGGAGTCGAATGCTGCGGAAGGTTTTGCGCTGGGGCGTGGGCTTTTCTCGTCATCCACATTGCTCCTCCGCCGACGCAGCCATCCGCCGCGCCGTGCTGGAGGTGCTCGAATCCCGCCGATTGTTCACCGCCGCGATGCCTGGCGACGTGCGCCACGACATCCTTACCGTCCCATTGGACGGCTCGATAGCCAGCTCCACGTTCGTGCTGCAAGCCGGCGCGACCTACCACCTGCGCGGCTCGGGCACGACGGCCTACGTCGATCAGCCCAACGGTCGCCGGACCGACGTCGAATACTACGATTACCAGACGGGCACACCTCTCGATCTGAGCAGCCCGAACCTCGGCAGCGTTGACGTGGGCTTGAAGCTCGTCGGCAGCGGCGGTGCGGTCATCCCCGGATTCCACTGGGGCGCGTACCAGTCAAGCCACGCATACGTCAAGGACTTCGTCGGCACGGGCGACGCGTTGCAGGTCAAGTACGTCGACGTTCCAGGCTTCTATTACGACAACGCCGGCACGCTGACGTTCCAGATCTATGAGCCGGTGAAGGTCCAGCAGCTGAGTGTTACCGCCAACGGCGATCCGGAGAACCGCGCGTTGGCCACGGGCACGAACGCGATCGACTTCTACTTGACGCCCGATGCTGGCGGCAGCGCGACGATCGTGATCGACGGGCTGATCGGGCCGGACCATCCCGATTCCAAGTCCATGTCGCTCTGGAAGATCGACCCACACGGCAACACGGCCTCGCGCACCTCAGGCAAGTTCAGCAACTCCCTCAGCGTGCGCACCGTTACACTCACGAACGGCCCCAGCGACGACTACACGATCGTCGCGGGCGCGGACAAGAACGAGAACGGAGTGTTGGAGACGTCGGAGGTCGAGCGGACGATCGAACTGCACCTCAGCGCGCCACAAACGGTCGTCGTCGGCCCGGAGGTCATCAACTTTCGCATCGGCACTCTCGAGCCCGTGTCCGGCGGCGGGTCGACGTTCGTCGCCAGCCCGTACGTCCCGCTGAACGGCGACTACGACGAGCAGAACCGCGACGGCGGGGGCGACCCGCTTCCGGACAACGCGGGCGACGCGTCCACCGCGCACTACGGCGGGCATCGCATCCGCGACGTGTTCGGCGGCGGCGGCTTCACCGATGCCGACCTGCGCGATGCGGAACTGTACCTCAACCCCACGATCACTGGCCCGGCGCGCTGGAAGATCAACCTCCCCGACAACGTGAAGATGTGGTACTGGTGGCCCAACGGCTCACGCACGCGCCCGGGCGTGGCGCACTGGGGACTCGTCGTCGATGACCAGTTCTCTCTGCCGGACTCGATGCCGCAGACCTATTGCTTTCGGATCGAGGGCATCACGCCCAGCACCCAGAACCTCATCACGGTGACGCTCGTGCCCGAGGCGTCGAACGGGCAGCAGTTCGTCAACCCCGGCACGCCCGTCTCCGTCGTCGGGGCCGACCTCGACATCGACGGCGACAACGACGATGGCTTTGGCTCCCCCGCGCGGGGCGCGGCAGAGGAGTACAACGAGGACATCCCGCACGCGTTGGCCGACCCGGCCGAGACGCCGGTGGACGGAAAGGTGCTCGCGCTCAACCGGGGTGACGCCGACGGCGACGGCATTCTCGACTTTGCAGATGGCTACGACCGCGACGGTGTGGCGGGCAACGATGACGATGTCATCGGCGCCGCCGCGGCGCCGTTCGTTCCGATGGTCATCGACGTCGCGGACTCGGTGAACCTCGCGGCGTCGGGGCCGACGCGCTTGCGGCTGAACTACAGCATGTCCGACCCCGCGGCCGTGAGCGGAACCGGCGGCGGCGCAGAGCCGGCGCCCGGCCATCTGCGCATCTGGAGCAAGCCCGCTTCCGCGCAGCGCACCCTCGCGGACCTGCTCGCCGACGGCGACAATCTCCGCGCCGAGGAGTTAGGTCTCAGCCCGACCAACCGCACAGCCACCGTCTGGGTCGAGGCGGTCAACAGCAGCGCCGTGGCAGCCGACGGCGTCATCGCGCTCCGCATGAACGCGGGCGACGGCTTCATCCCGGTGTATGACAAGGTGCGCACGACCCTGCCCGCGCCACCCGTGACGCCCACGGTCTCGATCACGGCCACCGACCCCAGCGCCGCCGAGGCCGGACTCGATCCCGCGATGTTCACCGTCACGCGCACGGGCGACCTTTCCAGCGCGCTGGTCGTGCCATACACCCTTTCCGGCACCGCAACAAACGGGGGCGACTATCAGACGCTCTCGGGGAACGTGACGATTCTCGCCATCGCGGCGTCGCAGACGTTTGGCGTCGAGCCGATTCAGGACATTGCCCCGGAGGACGACGAGACGGCCATCGTTACATTGACTGCCCCAGCCGGATATATCCTGGCCGGCGGTCCCGCGACCGTTACCATCGCGGATGATGACCTGTCGAGCGGTGATTTTGTGCTCACGGCCGCGGCCGTCTCTTCTACCGACATCGACCTCACTTGGACCGAAGTCGAAGGGGCCACGCGTTACGAATTGGAGATTTCAGACGGCACGGAGTTCTTTGAGACGACGCGATTGAATGGCGTCGCAACGCTCGCGCGGGTCGAGGGGCTACCGGCGAGCTCGCATTTCGAATATCGCCTGACGGCATATGCCGACGCGGTGTCGTTGGGAAGTTCCAATACGGCGGGCGCGACAACGTTGGATGATCCACCCGCTCCCGCGGCATCCGCGCCGACTGCCAGCGCGGCAGCGGCGGCATCGGGTACCGATCACCTTGTGGCGTTCTACGGTGCCGGCCCGATTGGGGCGAATGCGTTCGGCAACGTCTGGTTCCGAGAGATCGTTGCGCAAGCCGGGGGGACGATCAGGGCCGACGGCGCGCCGTATCCGGAAAACGACTACATCGAAGCCCTCTTCACGCTGCTGGGACGAATCGACTTGGACGGCGACAGAACCATTGCACAGAATGAAGTCTATTCCGGAAGCGACGCGATCGATGTGAAAATCGTCGGCTACAGCTTCGGCGGGATCTCCGCCATCAACCTTTCGCGCCGCCTCACCGATGATGTGATCAGCTGGCAAGGATACCCGACGTACACGCTCGATGTGGACGTGCCCGTTCAGTCACTCGTCGCGATCGATCCGGTCAACAGCACCTTCCTCGGCCTGTCGTGGTTGATCAAGCACGTCAATGGCCCGGTCAAGGCGAACGTCGCGAGGTATCGCGGTTATTGGAGAACGCGGACGGGGGCGCAGATGATGAACATCACCCTGGCGGGGATACCGGCAGGAGACCCGCAGGACATGGGGACGCCCGCGGGACGCCTTATTACGGGTGACTTCATCAAGAGCCGCGCGCCAAACACCCAGATCGTCAATATTGATACGCAACGAGCGAGTGCGTCAATCATTCACTTTCAGTATCCTGTTAGTCATCCTCTATATCAGGGCCAGGCCGGGGACATGACTGGCAGCAACGTGGGTCACGATACCATGCCCTGGTACTTGTTCGAGGAAGTACGAAACGAGCTGCTCGAGCTATGACGAAGATACTTGCAATTACAGGCTTGGCGCTCGCCGTTGCCGGATGTACCTATCGTCCGCTCCGCGGGCAATGGACGGGCACGTTGACGGCTGAATCGGTCTACGATCGACACGGACGAGAATACTTTGTTCCCGCATTCATGCCTCGGACGGGGACCCCGATCCCGGGAAAGTACAGCAACGCGTGGTTCGGACCAGTTGTACTGGTCGACTCGAAAGGTAGAACTTATTCCGAATCAACATTCCACATCTCAGATGACTCGCAAGTACAAGTGCAGGGAATGATGCGGCTGATGGAGGTTTGGAGTCCGGACGGCTTGGAAGCAGTGGGAAGCAAGGCTTTTGTGGGACGGCGCGATGGTACCAACGGTGGATTGGTAATCGTAGTGCGACCACGCGACGTGGAGGTGATCGACGAGGGTGAAGGATCAACTCGGACGGGAGAAAGGGGACATCACTGATTAGGAATGTTGATGTCCCCTTTTCCGCGCCCTGATGTTGCCGTGGTACGCGCGTGGCGCGGACGGAGCCATCTATGAACCGCAAATCAACATTCTTAACGATATCGCTGCTGTATAGGCCGATTGTTTTCAGCGCCGCCGCCGTGCTTGTCGGGGCGTCGTCCGGCTGCATTAGTCATCCCTCAGCCGAGGGCGAGTTCTCGGGGGTTGTCGAGGTTGTACAGGTTCGATCGCGTGAGAGCAAATGGCGAGATTCTAAGGCCTTGCATTGCAGATGTTGACGGGCAGGAAATCGTGGCAACAAGGGAAGGACAATCCCTCTCTGACAGTTGCTTAGAGGTCCGCCATGTTCGGTAGATACAGGAGACCGGTATTGCAAATGGGCGAAGCGAAGGTAGGGTATTCATGGACTGTTTCGGATCATTTCGCGTCCCGCGCGCAGCGCGCGGGAGCACAAATGGACTTGGGCTGCTAGCTACATGGAGGTGGCTGTGATCACGTCTTTCCTCGGGGCAAAGCGCACGACAACGACGATCGTCAGCGCGGCACTGCTTTCCACCGTTCTCCTCGCAACCGGCATCGGCTGCGGCAACAGCAGCGGTGGCAATCAGAACAGCGGGATGATCGGCGTGACGAACACCAAGGCGGTGCGCGACACGGGCATCCGCCAATACAACGCGGGCGAGTACACGGAGGCCGCGGGCACGTTCCGCAACGCCACGCGACAGGACCCGCGCGACTACCAGTCTTACGCGTACATGGGCGACTGCTACCAGCAGGTGGGGCAGAATCAGCAGGCGATCCAGGCGTACAAGACGAGCCTGGACACGGCGCAGCGGACGCTGGCGGGTCGCGATGACCCGGCATTCCGCGCGCGCACGCTCGAAGGGCTCGCCGGCGCGATCGCCAGGAGCGGCGATGTGGAGATCGATGTCGCCCAGCAGTCGGCGCAGAGCGGGTCGAACCCCCAGGCGTGGTTCCTGGTGGCGAAGGTCCACCGCAATCTCGGCGACGCGGACTCGGCCCTCGACGCGTTCAACCGCGCGGCGCTGCTTGGTCCGAAGGACTTCTACGTCTTCAAGGACTACGGCCTGTACCTCGAGCAGATCGGCCAGACCCAGCCGGCGGAGAAGCAACTGCGCAAGGCGTACTCCCTGAACGCGAAGGACGCCGATGTTGTCGCGGCGCTGCGTCGAATTGGCGTGGTGCCCGGTCCGAGCATTTACGATGCGAACGCGCTGGCGAAGCCGGCGGTTCCGAAGGGCCCGATCCCGCCGGCGCGGGAGTGGCAGTTTGGGCAGAAGAAGACGAACGGCGCCGCGGCGCCGGTGAGCCCGGAGATCACGGCGCCCGCGCCGTCGCAGACGGAAACCGTGCAGGCGCCGCGGGACTGAGCGGATCGCCATGACAGCAAGTGAGGAAGAAGCCCCGGGCGACCGCCCGGGGCTTCGTTCGTTCGATGTCCGCGTTTAGCGGCCCCGCTTGCGGGGCGCGGTCGGGGTGGATCGAGATTCGCGCGGGACGCGGTGACGGACGAAGCCCGCTGGCCGCGCCCCGCAAGCGGGGCCGCTAAACGGGG
>JBAUGM010000438.1:0-8991 GCA_049679725.1 Tepidisphaeraceae bacterium | reverse complement strand
ACCGCTCGCGTGGGCGACTACTTCTTGTCCAGGTCCGCCGACACGCCGTCGTCGGTCACTTCGCCTTCGGCCTTGCAGCCGGTGTGGATCGTGGCGAACGCGCCGAGCAGCAACAGGACCATGAGGTACTTCATCACGTTACTCCTTCACAGGTGCGGGCGGGTTGGGAGCCGGCCGCCGCTTCCGGGTACACGCCGCGTCGGCGTGCGAGTTGGCGGGCAGCATACACGCGACGTGCGATTCCTGACTAGGCCGGTTCTGTCGGGTCGTGCGACATCGCCTGAGCGGCGGGGTCCGACAGCTCGATGACGCGCTGCGCCACGGTGCGATGCTCCGCCGATCCGATGAACGCTGGCAGCGGGCCGCGCGTCGGCGGCTTGACGTATTTGGCGAACAGCCGATCGAGCCGCTCGCCCGCCTGTTCCAATCGGCCCTTCGCCAGGTCTCCCGATTCGATCGCCTTCACCAGCACCTCGATCGCGCGATACTGCTGCTCGTGGCTGTGGCAGAGCATGAACAAATCGATCCCCGCCCGCGCGCCGCGGACGATCGCGTCGTCGAAGCCGAAGTGGTCGGCGATCGCCTTCATGTCCATCGCGTCAGAGATGATCACGCCGTCGTACATCAGCCGCTTGCGCAGCAGCCCGTCGAGCACGAGCGGGCTGAGCGTGGCGGGGTACTGGTTGTCGATCGGCGCGAAGATCACGTGGGCCGACATGATGGCCGCGATGCCGCAGCGCAGCGCTTCCTTGAACGGGCGCAGCTCGACGGTGAGCAACCGCTCCATCGGATGGTCGAGACGCGGGAGGTCGTGGTGACTGTCCTGGCTGGTGTCGCCGTGCCCGGGGAAGTGCTTGCCGCAGGCGGCGACGCCTTCGGCCTGCAACCCCTGGAGCAGCGCACAGCCCATGCGTGAAACGAGGTCCGCGTCGCGCCCGAACGAGCGGGCGCCGATAACGGGATTGTCCGGGTTGGTGTCGACGTCGAGGACCGGCGCCAGGTTCATGTCGATGTTGACCGCCCGCAGCTCGCGACCCAAGACCCTCCCGATCTCGCGCGCCAGTTCAGCGTCGCCCGCCGCGCCGACGGCGCGCATGGGCGGGATGATCGTGAACGGCTCGCGCAGCCGCATGACCCGGCCGCCCTCCTGGTCGATGCTGGTGAGGAGCGCGCGGCCCTTCGCGCGATCCTTCAGATCCGCGGCAAGATCCGCAAACTGCTGCGGCGATTCGACGTTGCGCGAGAAGAAGACGATCCCGCCGATGCCGCGCGCGATCAGATCATCGAGCTCAGGCGGGACGGTCGTCCCGTGAAAGCCCGCACACACCATCTTCGCCGCGGCACGTTCGAGGGTCATCATCTCAACCGGAAAATACAGGGGAGTTCGCGACTTGTCATCCTGAGGTATTCCGAAGGATCTAGCGGGAAGCAAGGGCCCTTACGTTCGCGGCCAGATCCTTCGGAGTACCTCAGGATGACACCGAAGCAGTCCGCGTGTCAGTGATCCGAAGCCGCCTTGACCTTCTTCGTCTCTTCCTCGTCCATCGGGATGAACAGCAGCGTCAGCGCACCGGGGATGGTGAGGATGCACGCGGCGATGAACACGCCCTTGTAGCCGAAGACGGACTGCACGATGCCCGCCATGATCGTGGCGAAGGTGATGAACAGCGCGCCGAGCCCCGTGCCGATGGCGTAGTGGCTCGTCACGAACTTACCGCGCTGCGCGACGTGCATGAGGTAGACGAAGTACCCGGCGAAACCCACGCCGTAGCCGAACGCCTCGATGAACACGACGGGGTACAGCCACATCGGCGTTGGCAGCGCGAAGGCCGCCCAGACGTACAGGAGGTTCGGCACGTGCATGCAGACGATGAGCGGCCAGAACGCCCGGCGGAGGCCGACCTTCGAGATCCACCACCCGCCGAGCAACCCGCCGAAGATCAGGCCGAACGATTGGCCGATGCCCTTGATCAGGCCGAGTTGCGACAGCGTGACGCCCATGCCGCCGGCCTCGGGCTTGTCGAGGATGAACAGTGACGCCATGGCGAAGACCATCGCCTCGCCGAAGCGGTAGAAGACGATGAATGCGAGGATCGCGCCGAACCCGGGCTGGCGGACGTAGGTGACGAACGCATCGCCCATCGGCGTGCCGCGCACCTGCTTTCGGATCAGCCGCCACCAGAACGGCATGAGGATCAGGCCCATCACGAGGCTGACGACTTGCCTGCGCAGCGCGTCCGGCGTGAGGTGCCAGGCAACCGGCACTTTCGTCTTGGGCAGCAACTCCAGCGCTTTGCCACGGGAGGCCGGATCGGTGATCGACATCGCGGCGTCGTAGGTCGTTCCATGCAGGTTGCGGAAGACGCCAAAACCGATGAGCTCGATGGCGGCAGCAATCGTGAAGTACACCACGACGCCGGAGGCAACGATCGTCACCGTGCGCCAGATGTTTTTCGTGCGCTCGCCCGGCGCCACGTCGACAGCGGGCACGTCGGTGGCGGGTTTGGGGAGCTTGAAGAAGTTCCAGATCGTGCCGCACGCGTACACCAGCGCGGCGATGCCCAGCGCCACGACCCACGCCGACTGACTTCGCATCCCGCGCGTGATCAGCCAGCCGGCGAGGACGACCAGGCCCGAGTCGATGAACAGCCGCCCGAACCGGCTCGACGCCGCCATCACCCCGCTGAACGCCGCCTGCCGCTTCTTGTCCAGCGACATGAGGTACAAGCCGTCGCAGGCGATGTCGTGCGTCGCCGAGAATGTGGCCAGCAGGAACATGGCCGCGACCGACATCACGAAGAACCTCGGCGTCCCCATCGCCGCCGCGGTGATGAGCAGCGTCCCGGCAATCAGGAGCTGCATCGCCAGCGTCCATCGCCGCTTGGTGAAGTTCAGGTCGACGAGCGGCCCCCAGAACATCTTGAACACCCACGGCAGGGCCGCGAGCCCGGTCCATGTCGTGATGCTGATATTGTCGACGCCCAGGCTCTTGTAGACCGCGCCCATGAGCGACGTGACGACGCCATTGGGCAGGAACTGCATGAAGTAGAGGACGGGGACGAAGAGCCAGGGGTTGATGACGGGGCGCCCGGCACCGGGCGTTTCTTGCAGGGGAAGCGGCGCGCGGTCGACGTCCTCTGTCACGGCGCTGGTCGCTTGGGTGGTTGAGTTCACGACGAACGGATCTCCACACCCCGGTGTCTGAGCTGAAAGCCAAGACCCGGATCGAGTGGCGCAGGGGGTATCGAGAAAGAATCCGGGTCTTCGCTTTCAGCTCAGAGCCCGGCGTGACCGACGCATGTTACCGGGGCGCAAACCGCAACCCAAGCTTTAAGTGCCGCTTGTGATATAAATGCCCGCGACGACGTTGACGTTACGGCACGTCATCCGGCGCGGTTCGCGAGCCCGAGATCCTTCGGAGTCCCTCAGGATGACGTCTCGCGATGTCGATGCCTTCTGAAACCACTGGAGTACGTGCCCGCCCATGCCCCTGCTCATCGACGCCCTCATCATCCTCATCTACTTCGCGGTGATCGTTTACATCGGCCTGTCGATGGGCCGGCGCGAGAACACGTTGCACGACTTTGCCCTGGGCGGGCGGCGCGTGCCGTGGTGGGCGGTGATGGCGTCGATCATCGCCGCCGAGACCAGCGCCGCGACGTACCTGGGCACGCCGGGCGAAGGGTACGCGATGCGCTCGCTCGCGTACGCGCAGATCGTGATCGGGTTGATCCTGGGGCGCATGCTCGTCGGGTACGTCTTCCTCAAACCCTACTACACGTACAAGGTCTACACGGTCTACGACTTCCTCGGCATCCGGTTCGGGCCCTGGAGCAAGGGGTACGTGTCGGGGCTGTTCCTCGCGATGCGGACGCTGGCGTCGGGGACGCGGCTGTTCGTCCCGTCGCTGGTGATGGTACTCGCGTGGCAACTCCTCCGCACGGGCGATCACTCGGCCGGCACCGGGGGATTTGTCCAGCCGACGCAGGTCTCGCACTACCTCTGGGCGATCATCCTGCTCACGCTCCTCACCTGCCTCTACACCGCCGTCGGCGGGATCAAGGCGGTCATCTGGACGGATGTCGTGCAGGCGGCGCTGATGTTCGGCACCGCCCTGCTCGCGATCGTCACGCTGCTCTATCATCTGGCCGGCGACAGCTTTGACTTCACCAAGGCGTTCCACGCGATCGGCCAGGCGGTGCCGGAGATGAAGTCGACCGAGGGGTACTTCATCCTCGGCTGGGAAGAGTCGCTGGTGAACAAGTGGAAGAGCGCGAGCGGCATCACGGAGATGACGCCGTGGGAGTGGGTCAAGCTGACGCTCGCCAGCCCGTACACGCTCATGAGCGCACTGGTCGCCAACCTCGCGCTCAACGCCGCCGCGTTCGGGACGGATCAGGACATGGTCCAGCGCCTGCTGACGGCCGAGACGTACAAGAAGAGCCGGCGGTCGCTGATTACGGCCGCGGTGATGGACCTGCCGATCTTCGCGACGTTCACGTTCATCGGCATCCTGCTCATCGCGTACTACCAGATGGACGGGCGCTACAAGCCGGCGGCGAACGCCGACGTGTTCGCGTCCTACATCCTCTACGTGATGCCCGCCGGCATCCGCGGGCTGGTGCTCGCGGGCGTGTTCGCGACGGCGATGGGATCGCTTTCGGCGGCGCTGAACGCGCTGGCGACGAGCGCGACGAACGACTGGTACATCCCCTTCTTCGCGAAGCACAGGAGCGATCGCCACCACGTCGCCGCCGCCCGTTTTTTCACCACGGTCTTCGCGGTGCTGATGATCCTGATCGCCGGCGCGTTCGCCTACGCGAAGGTGACGAACCCGGACGTGCGCATCATCCCGGTGGTCCTCGGCATCGCCAGCTTCATCCTCGGCCCGATGCTGGGCGTGTTCCTGCTGGGGATGTTCACGAAGACGCGCGGATCGGATCGCGGCAACCTGCTGGCGATCACGCTCGGGCTGATCGCGACGGTCATCGCGGGCGACCTGCACATCATCGCCGCGAACCTGGTCGCGCCGCTGCTGGGAATGGAAGGGACGTTCGTCCGGCCGAAGGGAATGCCGGCCGTCGCGTTCACGTGGTTCGCACTGATCGGGGCGACGGTCGTCTTCGTCGTGGGACTGTTCTTCCGAACGCCCGTGGAAATGCAGGAACACGCCAAACGCGTCGCCGCCGAGGCGGGCCACGACGATCGCCCGATGGCGCTGCGCGACGCGACCGCCGATGTGCGACGCTAGGCACACGTCATCCCGAGGGAGCCTTGGCGACGGAGGGATCTCGGGATCGAACATCGCTCTCGAGCCCGAGATCCTTCGGGGTCGTAAAACTCCCCTCAGGATGACGTCCTTGGCGCTGGCATGCCCGGTGGCGTCACACTGCCTCCACCAAAATCTTCGTCGCCGCCGCCGTGCCGAGGGTGAGCGTGGGGTGGTTCTTCGACGTGATCGACACCGCGTCGGCGATGTCGTCGCGATGGCGGACGACCAGTTCCGTGCCCGGCTTGAGGTGATGGCGGTCGACGAACTGGAGGAAGGCCGGGTTCTGGTCCATCACCCGCGCGACGCGCACGGTCCGGCCCAGGTCGCACTCGGCCAAGCTGGCGAGCGTGCGCGATGGGATCTTCCCCTTGCTGCTGGGGATCGGGTCGCCGTGCGGGTCGACCTGCGGGTACTTCAGCAGCTCGTCGATCTTCGCGAGGACCTTGTCGCTGATCGCGTGCTCGAGCTCTTCCGCTTCTTCGTCGACTTCCGACCAATCGAGCCCGAGCACCTCGACGAGGAACAACTCGACCAGCCGATGGCGGCGGAGCACGTGCAGCGCAAGTTTCTCGCCTTTGGCGCTGAGCCGGACGCCGCCGCGGGGCTCGTAGTCGACCAGGCCGGACTCGGCCAGCGCTTTCACCATCGACGTGGCGGTGCCCGGCGTCACGTTCATGGACGACGCGACCGCTCCCATCGCCACGAGTTCGCCGCCGGCGCGTTGCTGCTCATCGTAGAGGGTTTTCAGGTAGTTCTCGACGGTGCTGGTGGCCATGCCGTTCTCGGTCAGAGCGCATTTGCGGCGCGCGAACTGCGATCTCCCTCTCCCTGGCGTACCGGGAAGAGGGAGCAAGAATGCCATCCTCTTAGGATACTCACTTGACTTGAGTTGGTCCAATCGCATACCCTATTTTGATTAATCAAAGAACGGGAGCGCATGCGATCGAAATTCCGGATATTGGCGAGTGTGGCGGCGGCGGCATGTTTGTGCGGGGCGCCCGTGGGCGCCGCGCGCGGGGAGGGGGGGCAGGATGGACAGGCGGGGCTGGACAAGTCGCAGTACACGCTCTTCAACCCGACGCCGGCCGCGCTGATGCGCGAGTTGTCCACCGATCGGCCCGACACGACCGAGAGCGCCTACACCGTCGACGCCGGCCACCTCCAAATCGAGACCAGCTTCGTCGACTACACGCGCGACAACGACGGAGGCGGCGATTTCGATTCGCTCTCGATCCTGCCGACCAACGTGAAGCTCGGCTTGACGAACAACATGGACGTCCAGTTCGTGTTCGAGCCGTGGATCTCCGAGAACTTCGACCCCGACGACGGCTCGCCCGATGAAGATGTCAGCGGCTTCGGCGTCACGCAGTTGCGCCTGAAGGTCAACCTCTGGGGCAACGACGGCGGTGATACGGCCCTCGCCCTCATGCCCTTCGTGCAGTTCCCGACATCGGATGACGACTTCGGCGCCACCGACAAGATCGAGGGCGGGCTGATCGTCCCCTTCGCGATGTCGCTGCCGCGCGAATGGGGGTTGGGGCTGATGGCGGAGTTCGACGCCGTGCGCGACGGCGCCGACGAGGACTACGAGTTGCAGTTCGTCCACACGGCCACCGTCGGGCACGATATCGTGGGCGACTTGGCCGGCTATATCGAGTACATCGGCATCACCACCACCGAGGAGGGCAACGGCTACGTCTCCCTCCTCGGCGGCGGGCTGACATACGGCGTGAACGAAAACGTCCAGCTCGACTGCGGCGTCAACTTCGGCCTGAGCAAAGAGGCCGACGATTTCAACGTCTTCGCCGGCGTCAGCGTGCGGCGGTGAGCAGGCGTATGGCAAGGCGCAGATTGTCATCCTGAGGTACTCCGAAGGATCTAGCCGCGACCGAGCGGCCTTCATGCCCTCGCTAGATCCTTCGGAGTACCTCAGGATGACAGACGGAGAGGAATCGACTTATGAACAGGGTCATCTATACAGTAATGACATGCGTCGCGGCGATTGCACTGTCCGCCTGCGACCGAAGTTCCCCCGCCGGCAGCGCCGGACCGACGACGCAATCCGCCGGCCCGCGCAGCTACCCCTACACCGTCGTCACCACCGTCGGCATGGTTCGCGACATCGTGCGGCAGGTCGCGGGCGAGCGGGCGACGATCACCGGCATCATCGGCTCCGGCGTCGATCCGCACCTGTACAAGCCGACGCGCAGCGACGTGGCCGCGTTGCTCGCGGGCGACGTCGTCTTCTACTCCGGGCTGATGCTCGAGGGGAAGATGAGCGATACGTTCGTGAAGATCGCCACCAGCGGCAAGCCGGTGTTCGCGGTGACGGAGAAGATCGACGAATCGTTCCTGCTCACCCCGCCGGAGTTCGCGGGGCACCATGACCCGCACGTATGGATGGACCCAAAGGGCTGGATGAAGGGTGTCGAGGCGGTGGCGGATTCGCTCGCGCAGTACGACCCGTCCAACGCGTCCTACTACAAGCAGAACGCCCAGGCGTACCTCGTCGAGCTGAAGAAGCTCGACGCGTACGCCGCCAAGTCGATCGGCTCGATCCCGCAGCAGCAGCGCGTGCTCGTGACGGCCCACGACGCGTTCAACTACTTCGGCCAGGCGTACCAGATGGACGTCCGCGGAATCCAGGGGATCTCGACGGAATCCGAAGCGGGATTGCAGGACCTGAACAACCTCGTTTCGTTCATCGTCGACAACGACATCAAGGCGGTGTTCGTCGAGAGCAGCGTGGCGGAGAAGAACGTCCGCGCCCTGATCGACGGCGCCCGCTCCCGCGGCAAGGACGTGAAGATCGGCGGCACGCTCTTCTCCGATGCGATGGGCGCGGAGGGGACGTACGAGGGGACCTACATCGGGATGATCGATCACAACGTGACGCTGATCACCCGCGCGCTGGGTGGCGAAGCGCCGGAGAAGGGGATGCAGGGAAAGCTGGCGCCTTAGCTCCCTCTTCCCGGTACTCCGGGGAGAGGGAGAAAAACAAAATGCACGACAGCACCGTCCAACAACCCGTCCCCCGCGCCACCGGCGACGAGCATCCGAAGACCTCGCCGCTGTCGATCCACGACATGACCGTCGCGTACCACCGCAAACCGGTCCTGTGGGACGTGGACTACGACGCGCCGGAAGGAAAGCTCATCGGCATCGTCGGCCCCAACGGCGCGGGCAAGAGCACGCTGATCAAGGCGGCGCTGGACCTGGTCCCCGCGGCGTCCGGGCGCGTGCTGATCTACGGCAAGCCGTACAAGCGGCAGCGACACCTCGTCGGGTACGTGCCGCAGCGCGAGAGCGTGGACTGGGATTTCCCGGTCAGCGCGCTCGACGTCGTGACGATGGGGCGCTACGGCAAGATCGGCTGGTGCCTGCCCGTCACGCGCCACCACCGCCAGGCGGCGCTGGCGGCGATGGAACGCGTCGGCATGGCCGACTACGCCAAGCGCCAGATCAGCCAGCTCTCCGGCGGGCAGCAGCAGCGCGTCTTCCTCGCCCGCGCGCTCGTGCAGGATGCGCAGCTGTACTTCATGGACGAGCCGTTCGCCGGCGTCGACGCAGCGACGGAGAAGGCGATCGTGCAGATCCTCCACGACCTGCGCACCAGCGGGAAGACCGCCCTCGTCGTCCATCACGACCTGTCGACCGTCCCGGAGTACTTCGACCACGTGATCCTGCTCAACATGCGCATCGTCGCCAGCGGGCCGACC
>JBAUGM010000437.1:0-1911 GCA_049679725.1 Tepidisphaeraceae bacterium | reverse complement strand
CGCCCCGCAAGCGGGGCCGCTAAACGGTCATATCAACGGGACCACAGTGTATCACACGCCAACCCGCGGAAGGTCACAGCGTCTTATGCACGTAAATGACCTCCCCGCTCGTGTGCCGCAGATCTCCCGTGACGCACTGGACGATCACGCGGGCGACTTCAGCGGGTTCCAGCGTCTTCTCCGTCGGCCACTGCTCGGCCGACATCAGGCCGCGGAACATCGCGGTCTCGACGGAGCCGGGCGCGATGGTGTGGACGCGCACGCCGATCGGCTGGCCCTCGCGCGCCAGCGCCAGGCCGAAGAGGTTCAGCCCCGCCTTCGCGGCCCCGTACGCGGCGAAGCCGGGGAACGGGTCGCGCGACGCCAGCGACGAGACGTTCACGATCACCCCGCCCCGCTGCTTCTCGAATGTCGGCCAGACGGCGCGCGACAGGTAGAACGCCGCCGACAGGTTCGTGTCGAGCACCGCGCGCCAGCGGTCGACCGACATCTCCTTCACGCTGACCATCGGCGCGAGCCCCGCATTGTTGACAACCGCGTCGATCCGCCCGAAGCGCCCCAAGGTCTCGGCGACGAGCGCGTCGACCTCCGCCGGCTTCGTCACGTCCGCGCAAACGACGACGCCCCCGCCCGCCAACCGCGCGGTCTCTTCCAAATCGGCGCGCGTCCGCGAGACGAGCACGACCTCGTGCCCGGCCCGCTTCAGCTCGACCGCGGTCGCCCGCCCGATCCCGCGGGCAGCGCCGGTGATGATGGCGACGGGGTGATCCAAACGCCCTCTCAATCTCGCGTACGCACGTCATCCCGAGGGAGCCCCGGCGACCGAGGGATCTCGGGCTCAAGAGCACCTCTCGAACCCGAGAGTCCTCAGTCGCCTGGGCTCCTTCGGAATGACGTGCGCGTCGCTTACAAGCTCCTTCGGAATGACGTTCGAGTCGTCGAGGTTCCCAGTGAAGCCCTACGCCTTCTCCGCCCGAATGATCGCCCGCATCGCGTGCGTCGCGCCGCCCGCCAGCGTCACCGCGTAGTCCTTCACGTTGCACGTCTCCACGCAGATGAACTGCAGCCACTCGTCGGTTCCCAAATCCGCGATCGGCTTTTCCGGGCTCTCCCACGGGTTCCAGACGACCGTCGTGTCGGAGCCTTCTTTGTCGACCACGATGCGGCGCCCGCCGGCTGGGTCGTTGATCACGCATTGGTTCCGCGTGCCGAGGTAAACGCGATCGCTCGGCTCGGTGAGGACGAGCGGATCATCGCTGTCCACGAACTTCTCCGTGTTGCGATTCTTGTCGAGATAGGCAGCGCCGCTCAGCCCGCTCACGCCGACCCTGCGGACGTCTGCCACCGCGAAGTACGTGTGCATCGCCTGCTCGAACGTGCACGGCTCCCCCGACTCGTTGGTCACCTCGAGCGTCAGGTCCAACTCCGGCCCCACCGTCACGATGTGCCGCAAGCGGAACTCGTGCGGCCAGGTCGCGGTCATCTCATCCGTCGATTTCAGCGAGAGGATCGCGGTGACGGTCTCGCCACGATGGGTGACGGAATCGACGTCCCACTCGGTCAACCGCGCCAGGCCGTGCATGGGCGATTGCGGGTCGCTGGCGCGCATGCCGAACCAAGGAAAGATGAGCGGCACGCCGCCGCGGATCGGTCGGCCGTGGGTGAAGTACGCCTTCTCGCTGAGGAACAGGACGGGCGCCTGCCCGCGCGGCTGGTAGTGGGTAACGTGCGCACCGTAGAGGTACACCTGCGCCTCGCCCGCGGGGGCGGTGAGCACAAGCTTCGTGAAGTGGCCGTTGCCCTCTTCGAACCGGGCCGCGCCGGGGATGGCGAAGCGCTCGTTGAGCTTATCGATCTCCGCGGGGTCGCGCATGGAGGGCATCGTACAAGATTCGGCGAGCGGCGTAACTC
>JBAUGM010000436.1:0-2121 GCA_049679725.1 Tepidisphaeraceae bacterium | reverse complement strand
ACGCCCAGATCACCGAGCCGCACGTCCGCCCGATGTGGCACCAGCCGTGGGTGTTCGCGCTGGCGATCTGCTGCCTCTGCGCCGAGTGGGGGCTGCGGCGCTGGAAGGGGATGCCGTGACGGGTGTTCTGTTCGCCATCGCGTCGCTCCTCTCCGCGGCGCCCCCGACGGTTTCGCCCGATCGTCCGACGGTGATCGTCGTCGTCGGCGCCGAAGGCGAAGCGGGATACGGAAAGGATTTCGCGACGTGGGCGGATCGCTGGGTTCAAGCGGCGCAGCGCGGAAACGCGAACGTTGTTCGGATCGGTCGAGATTCCTCCGAATTGAAAAGCCCTGGCCTTAAGTCCGGGGCTTCTGCGGAGGGCGCTGCGAAGGAAGACTCCGACAAGCAGCGCCTCAAGTCTGCGATCGAATCCGAGCTGATATCCGATCATCCCGCCCAACCCCTCTGGCTCATCCTCATCGGTCACGGCACCTTCGACGGGCGCGAGGCGAAGTTCAACCTGAGCGGCCCCGACGTCTCTGACGAAGAGCTCACGCAGTGGCTCCAGCCCTGCAAGCGCCCGCTGGCCGTCGTCAACTGCGCATCGGCGAGCGCGCCGTTCCTGACCCGTCTCTCCGCGGAGGGTCGCGTGATCATCACCGCCACGCGCGCCGGCAATGAGATCAACGTCGCGCGCTTCGGCGATCACCTCTCCTTGACCATCGCCGACCCGTCTGCGGACCTCGACAAGGACGGGCAAACGTCGCTGCTCGAAGCCTTCCTCGCGGCGAGCCATCGCGTGGCGGAGTTCTACGCTCAGCAGGGTCGCCTCCAGACCGAGCACGCGCTGCTCGACGACAACGGCGACAAGCTCGGCATCGGCGCCGACTTCTTCGCCGGCCTGCGCGCCATGCGAGCCGCGCGCGACGGCGCCCCGCTCGACGGCCCTCGCAGCCGGCAGTGGAACCTGGTCCTCAGCCCCGCCGAGCAGGCGATGTCCGCCGAACGCCGGGCGAAGCGCGACGAACTGGAACTGGCCATCGAATCCCTCCGCCAGAAGAAGGCCACGATGGACGAGGCCAACTACTACGGCCAACTCGAACCACTACTCCTTGAGCTCGCGAAGCTTTACGCCTCCAGCAACGCCGAACCACCAGGCACGCCAGGAGAGGAAAGGGAAAAGGCGAAGAGTTTGAGCCACGATTGAACACGAATCACCCAAACAGCGCCAGCGGAAACCGCGCATTCAGCACGCCGCCCGATTGCAGCAGGACGCCGATCGTCCACACGCCGCAGAGCATGATGCAGGCGAGCTGGCGCGGCCCGATCGGTCGGCCGAAGCATTTTCTGCCCGTCTCGCGCGTGTAGCGCCACAGCCGCTTCGCCTCGCGCGCCGCCTTGATGTCGGCGTCGTCGGCTTCCCCGAGGAACACGACGGGGATATCGCGTTTCAGCGCGATCGTCTCCGCCGCGGCCCGGGACCGAGCTTCGACGACGAACGCCTGGTCCTCACCGCTCTTCAAATCCGTCCATCGAATAACCCAGAACATCGGCGATCCTCCGTGCAACAACATGCCGCGCGCCTCGGCGGCCACGAGCCGACCGCACGCGTCACCTCAAGACGTACGATTCGCCACGATGCCAGGCAAACGGCGTAAACACGACACGGGAACGCGAGGTTAACGTTCCTGACGGTTGTAACGATCATCCCGCCGCCAGCGCGCGAGCCTCCCCGCGCTTGGGGCGTCCCGCGGAAGAGAGATTTGCCACAGATGGGGCACAGATAAAGAAAGATAGCGGCCACGAATCTCCCGAATGCATCCGAATCAAATCGCAGACATGCCGTGTCGATTCGCGATGTCGAAGCGCCCTCTTCACTCGGCGATGCGTCCTTTGACGAAATCAACGCTTCCTCGGGCGAGATGAGCGTTTTCACAGTCCAAATGAACGCGCGAACTTGCGATCGATCACGTCATCTTGCGAGTGGACGGCTTCATTTGTCCTGAGGAATCGTCCCCTTCGCTAGCAGCCCGTGGCGGAACTCCCGCGCGCCGATGCGCCGCGGCATCGGGCCGGGACCGAGGCGTCGAGACGATGCAGTATTGGCTGAAATACGAGCGAGTCTCGACAACGAAGGGC
>JBAUGM010000435.1:0-4351 GCA_049679725.1 Tepidisphaeraceae bacterium | reverse complement strand
GGCCGGGGTCGCGGTCGCCGGGCCTGGAGGCGGCATCGCCGCGGCGACGGGGTCGATCGCGTGAGATGCGGCTCGCATCGCTGGCGATGAGAGGGCGATCGGCGGCGCTGGCGGGGGGTTTCAGGGGGGCAGGCGCCCGCGGACCGGAGAAAGGCGGTTTTCTCAAGGAAAAGCGGGTTGGGGCCGATCAATATTGCTGGCGGGGCGGGGAGGATGCGGCGCGGTCACGCGCGAGACGTTATCGGATGTCGCGTGCGTGGCACGCGCGCCATCGCGCGTTCACGGGTCGTCAGCAGGCACGAACCAGAGCACTTCATGGGCACGAAATTCATCCCCAGCGGCGATCAGGGTCTCGAGACGATGGCGACAAGCTTCGCGCAGCACTTGGCCGAAGAGCCCGCGCGCTATCGCGCGACGCCGGAGGAAGTCGAGCAGATCCAGGGCGCGGTGGCGGCCTTCGTCGAGGCGCGAAAGCAGCACTACGGCCCCATGCACCGCTCGAAGGCGACGCGCATGCGCAAGGACGAGACGCGCGCCCAGGCCGTGACCCTCATCCAGGACGCGGCCAACCGCATCCGCGCGGATCGCTCGATCGATTCGGCTGCGAAGATGCTCGTGCGCGTGGCGGAGAAATCGGAGAAGCGCGGCAAGCGGGCGTGTCCGCAGGCGGCGCCGCGGCTGCACTTCGTCGCGTCGAAGTCGGGCGGGTGGAACGAGCCGGGGATGCACCGGCTGATGTTCTTCGATCGCTCAAAGACGCAGACGTCCCGGGCCAAGCCCGACGGCGCGGTGCGCATCGAGCTGTTCGTCGATCTCGTCGCCCCGGGCGAGCCCATGCCGCACTCTCCCGGCGAGCACACCGGGGGATGGCCGAGGTACCTGCGCTCGTTCTCGCGGAGCCCGATCACGGTGCAGTATCCGAAACTGAACGGCGCGACGCGCATCGTGTATTGGGCGCGCTGGGCCAACGCGACGGGCGAGGTGGGCCGGTACTCGCAACCACTCGTCGCCGCGCTGGACATGTGGACGGCGCAGCCCCAGATGCTGCCAGCGCCGGAGACCGAGGCACAACGCATCGAGCAGCGCGTGACGGTGACGTCGGCGCAGAAGCAACTGCCGATGAGCGACGCGGCGTAAATACCCGTGGCTTGGGCGTCTCGCCCGAGCCGACGTTTTCGCAATTCGGATTCAACGCCAAGACCGCAAAGAACGCCAAGATCGCCAAGAAAATCCTGAGCAGATCTTGTCTTGTCTTCTTTGCGTTCTTTGCGTTCTTTGCGTTCTTTGCGTTCTTGGCGCTCTTAGCGTTGCCGTTTTCGCGCGAAGGAGGTGGAAAAGCTCGGGCGAGACGCCCAAGCCACGGCAGAAGCTATCTGGCGCGGGATCACGTCCCCAGCCGCTGCTTCACGTGCTCCAGCCACGCGGCATCCGGCAGGGCGTACGGGCGGAACTTCTCCATGATCCCCTGCTCCTCGCTGTAGGCCAGCGCGCGGTGCATGCCCAGCTTGTTGCCCATGGGCGAGTCGATCAGGTTGCTCGAATCGGCGGCGCTCATCTGGAAGAGGATGCGGTGGTCGAACTCGCGCATGTTGGCGCGATCCAAGGTGCGCTCGACCGACGCGGGCGTGTCGGCCCAGGCGATCACGTGGATGCCGACGGACGGCCCTTCACGCAGGAGGTCGGCGAACTGCTTGTCCGGCGCGGGCGGTTTCTCGCCATCGTCGCCGCCGCCGCCGAAGCTGAAGCTGTCCTCGCTCTTGCGCAGCTGGCGGTAGCGCTGCAGCGCGTAGATGAAGAGGTAAATGGCGGGGGGGTGGCGCTCATCGGAGTCCATGCGGCGCTTGAGCTCCGTCGCCAGCTCGTTGATGGCGGCGTCGGTGGCGCGCCACTCGATCAGCTTCGTCTGCTGTGGGAGGACGGCGGCGACCTTGGGCAGCAGGCCGGTCAGCGGGGAGTCGGCCGGCGTCGCGTCGAGAAGGTAGAAGCTGGCCGCGTCCTTGGTATGCCAGGCGGCGAGGGAGATCATGCTCGAGGCCATCATCGCCATGGCGGCGTCATCGGATTGGCCGATGATCAGCGCGTTGGCGCCGCTCTGGCGGCGCAGGGTGACGGCGGTCGGCTCTTTGATCGCGACCGGGTCGCCCAGCCACGCCGTCGGCGCGGTGGGCGCGGCGGCGGCGGAACTCTTCCACGTGTCCAGCGCCGTCATGAGCCTGGCGTTCTTGCGGATGTCGGCCGGCGCGTTGCCCTCGAAGACGATGGGCGGGCCGAAGCGCTCGATGTACGGCGCGGCGCGCTGCGAGATCTTCGCGAGGTACAGCTCCTTCTTCTCGTCGGGCAGCCACGCGACCTGGAACGGGCTGTTGCCCTCGACGAGGCCGCCCTGGTCGTTGTAGATCGCTTCGCCGGGGCGCGAGAGCAGTCGGGCGGCGGAGTTGCTGTCGCCGAGGATCAGGTGCGAGTCGGCCTCGCTCGTTTGCAGCGCGATGCGGACGGCCATCTGCCCGATGGTGCTGCGCGCCAGGCCGCTGGTGCCGCCGATGGTCTGCGAGCCGAGCAGCACGTGGATGCCGAAGGCGCGGCCCTGGCGGACGAGGCGATCGAGCAGCAGCCCCGCGTCCTGCGCGAGCTTGTCGTCTTCGCTGAAGAACTCCTGGAACTCGTCGATGACCAGCAGCGTGCGCGGCATGACCTCGGCGCCGCTGGTGCGCCGGTACGCGTGCAGGTCCTGCACGCCCGCCTTGCGGAACAGCGCGCCGCGGCGGCCCAGTTCCGCGTCGATGCGCTGGAGCACGCTCAGGCCGAACTCGCGGTCGGATTCCACCGCGATGGCGCGGGCGTGGGGGAGCAGGTGCGTGCCGTAGGTCTTGAACTCCACGCCTTTCTTGAAGTCGACGAGGTACAGCTCGATCTCGTCGGGCGAGTACCACATCGCCAGGTTGGTGATGATCGCGTGCATGAGCGTCGACTTGCCCGAGCCCGTTTTGCCGGCCATGAGCACGTGCTGCGCCACCCCGCGGCCGAGCTTCATCGACTGGAGGCGCGTCGCGCCCATTCGGCCGATGGGGACGGAGACGTCCTCGGCGGTCGAGCCTTTCCAGAACTTCTCCTCGGGCGGTGCGATCGTGTCGAAGTTGACCTCGACGCGCTTGGCTTCCTTCGCGTGCTTGCCGACGACGTCGAGGATCGACGTGAGGAACTGCTCCTGCGGCGGGGGGTCGAGCGAGAGCGGGAAGCGCTTGAAGACATCATCCCGCCACGTGAAATGGTCACCCTCGCGGACGAGGTTGAGGCTGTGCGCCTCGAGCTCGTCCAGGTGGGTCCCGGAAGGGATGGGCTGGCGCGTGTCGCGCACGACGAGGGTGTAGACGCCGCACTTGGCGCCGGTGGACGCGATGCTGTTCAAGCGCCGGAACGCCTCGCCCTGGAACCCGACGGGGAAGTCGGCGACGACGAGGAACCGGTACGGCTCGGCGAGCTCGCCCGCCTGCTCGTTGTATTCGTCGATCGTGGCGAACTCGTTGCGGAGGTACTTCTGGATGACCGTCTCCATGTGCTCCGTCAGGTTCGCCAGCCGCTCTTCGATCTGATCGGCCTCCGTCCAGATGCGCCCGCCGACGAGGGCCTCGTCGTGGTCGGCCAGGTGCATGAAGCCGGCGAAGTTCTGGCCCAGGCCTACGGGGTCGAGGATCGTGAAGCGCACGCGGCCGGCAGGGAGGCTCGTGAGCAGCCGGGCCATCACCATCTGCAGCGTGCGGATCGCCTCGGCGCGGCCCTCATGATCGGTGTGGATGAGCAGCGACGCGTGCTTGGGGAACGTGAGCGACGCGGGAACGGAGAAGTTCTTCGGCAGGGTGAGCTGCTGGGGGACCTGGTCGGTCACCTGCTTGAGGTCGACGCCGAGTTCCCCGAAGCGAACGGTGGTCGCGAAGTGGCCCGGCGGCACCCAGCGGCGCCAGGCGGGGTCGTCCCAGTTGTTCGGGTGGCCGTTGGACGCTTCGCTGTCGGCGATGGGCTCTTCGATCTTGCGCAACCCTTCGTTCCAGTTCCGCTCCAGGCTCGCGCGCTCGTCGGTGTAGCGGCGCTCGGCGGTGGCGACTTCGGATTGATAGTTCTGCGCTTCGGCGGCGACCTGCTGGGAATAGGCCTGCTCGATCTGCGCCATCGAGTCCGACCGCCACTGCTCGATGGTCGCGCGGGCGTGGCTGCGCTCGGCCTCGACCTTGGCGACGTTGCGGGAGTATTCCTCGCGCGCGGTTTGCAGGGCGGCTTCGCGGTTGCGGGCGTTGCGCGACTTCAGCGGCGCGACCTTCTCGGCGGCGGAGCCGACTTCCAGGTCGCGCTGCCGCGT
>JBAUGM010000434.1:0-2413 GCA_049679725.1 Tepidisphaeraceae bacterium | reverse complement strand
ACGGCGCGGGGCGGCGCTGGCGCTCTGCCCCGCCGTGATGGGTGACCTTGACGACTCACGGGCGCGTCGCAGGACCCGGTGGAGCGGGCTTCAGCGTCACCATCACCTCGCGCACCTCGCCCTCGGGCAGTTTTAGCTTCTGCTCAGAACGCTCGGCCCCTTCGGCCTGCGCGGACAGCGTGAACTCTTGATCGGGCAGGAGGTTTACCGACCGCCAGGAGCCGTCCTGCTTCTCCAACCACACGTCACCCTGGTAGCCGTTCGTCCAGAGGCCGCGCATTTTCACGGTGCCCGACGGGTACTTGACAAGCGGCATCACCGACGAGGGTTTGCCGTCCGGTCCGACGATCCGCACGACGAGCACGGGCGCGTCGTAGCGGATGGCGATCAGATCGGTCACGTCACCGTTGACGGTGCCGAGCTCGAACTGCCCGTTGTGATTGTTCTCGATAAGACCGTCGCCGCGCCGGCGGCGCAGGGCGCTGTGCTCGTTCGTGGAGAGCGTGACTTCCACCTTCTCCAGGCCCTTGGGGATGATCCACTCGACCCGGCCGGTTTCGTTCGCGCGTCCGATGGCGGAATGGAACTTGCCGTTGTACATGCCGTTAAGGAGCTGGTCGTGACCGCCCCGCGGCTTGCCCGCGCTGTTCACGTACTGCAACCGGACGATGGCGTGGGGCACGGCACGGACGTCGAACGTCTGCGCCGCTCCCTGCTGCGGCGCAATGGTGAGGGGCGTGGGCAGGAAGGCAGACGTCATCGGAATCTCCGGCGCCACGCCTCCATCGGTTCGCGGCTGGCGGCCGCTGACGCGCAGCGTGTACGCGCCGGACTTCAACGGATCGAGCGTGTATGTGCCCTGCTCGTTCGTCCAGGCATGTCGCTCGCCGATGGAACGGTTGTACGTGCCGCGGTCATCCGATTCGGCTTCGACGCGCAGCTTGGCAAGCGGCTTGCCTTCTGCGTCGAGGAGTCTTCCCGTCAGGCGGACGCCCGGCTCGACGGTGAGCGTGCCCACGTCGCCCCGCTTCTCGTTCAGCGGCGCGTGCAGGACGGCGTACTCTTTCGGCGACGCCCAGATGCCCAGCATGCCCCCGCCCTTGATGGCGTTGAACCGGAAGCGACCCGTTTGATCCGTCTTCACCTCGCCGCCAGCCCAGTCGGGCGGGGACGCGAGGAACGGATGCTCAGTCCTAATGATGGAAACAAACCGGACCGGCACGTCCGCGAGCGGCTTGCCGCCAGGATCGTGGATGACGCCCGTCACTTCCTCGCCGGGGTTCAATTCGAGCTTCGAGAAGAACGGCTCTTCGCCGAGCGATCGGTTCTTCACGATCATCGAGTGCGAGTAGCCCGTGCCGTTGAAGCCGACGTAGTCGGGGTGACTCGCGTCGAGCTCGAGATACAGCAAGTCCTCCGCCGCCTGCTCGGGCGGTACGTCGAACGCGAAGCGGCCCTGCGCGTCCGTCTTGTGCCGCGAGGCCTCGGCGAACTTCCGCATCGGCCCGGGCTTTCGCGACGTCAACCGGTGGACGGTGATCGTTGCCCCCTCGATCGGCTTGCCCGTCGACTTGTCCAGCAGGACGCCGCTGTAGTGCTGCGCCTCACCCGGCTTCACAGGTTGCGTGGCGACGGGACTCGTGGGCTTCGGTTGTGCGGCCACGGTATTCTCCCGGGTCAAGCGCGCGCCGGGGAGAACCAGCAGCGCGCAGGCAAGCAGCAGCGCCCAGTATGCCGCCGGCGTGCGGCGAGTGAAGCGCGGCGTATCGCTCATGATGCGACGGAGTCGTTCGCTCGTCACCTGCACGCCACTCACCCCGAGCGAGAATGCGACCGGCCGCGCCGCGCGGCGCAGCCGCAGGACGTCGAGGAGCATCTGCGCGTAGCCGGCGGGCGCGCAGCCGAGCGTGGCGATGACGCCCTCGTCGCAGCTCAACTCGCGCGTGCGGTCGATCTCCCGGTTCATCCACCACACGAGCGGGTTGAACCACCACACACACCGCGCGATCCACTGCACCATCGTCACCCACGAGTCGCCGCGACGGAGGTGGATCAGCTCGTGCGCGAGGATGGCGCGGAGGCGCGCCGCGTCGTGCTCCACGGCGGATGTGGGGACGACGAGCAGCGGCCGGACGACGCCGAGCAACGCGGGGCCGAGCGCGTCGTGCGTCACGCGAAACTCGACATCGCGGCGAACGCCGAAGATTACGCGCAGTTCGTCGAAGAGGCCGGCCGATTCCATCGGCGGCTTTGTGGATTGTGCTTCGACCCGATGACGGGCGGCGCGATAGCGGACAACGCCGATCGCCGCAAACGCGACGGCGCCACTGAGCCACGCGGTCAGGATCCACGCGGCGGCAGAAAGACCGCGTGGCGCGAGCCCCGGCGTGGTCGTCGTCGCGCGGATCACGTC
>JBAUGM010000433.1:0-12190 GCA_049679725.1 Tepidisphaeraceae bacterium | reverse complement strand
CGGGCGAGACGCCCAAGCCACGACCGGGGCGCGCTGGACGAGCGCGAAATGGATCGTTTCCAGCACCAATCCCCACTTGTGCTTGCGGCTCTGCGGCTCGCAGTAACAGCCGGCGCCGTTCAGCGGGCGTGACCAGGCGAGCACGTCGTTCAAGCGCTGGCCGAGCAGCGGCTTCTCGTGGTCGATCGCGACCATGAGATGCTCGGCGTTGTTCATGTAGCGGCACATGTAGGTATACCCGTCGTCGCCGGGCGCGGGGGCGCAAGTCATCGCGCGGATCGGGTATCCCTCGTCGCGCGGGCCAAGCTTCACGTGGTAGTGGAAGCGGATCGCGCGGCCCATGTTGCTGCAGGTCGTGCCCTCGTAGTGGAACAGCGCATCCACCGTGCCGTCGTGCTGCACCTGGAGCTTCAGCCGTTCGTCGGCCCAGCGGCGCAGGGCTTTGGCGTTCGTCATGTACTTCGCGACGGTGTCGAGCGGCTCGATCGGTTCGGCGGTCACCGCGTCTTCCGCTGCTTCATCATCCGCAACGCGCGGCACGGACTCCGCCTGCGAGAACTCGGCCGCGCGAACGTACGGGGTGCGGCGGTACTGGCAGTTGCTCAGCGAGCAGTTCTGGCACGGGATCAGGTCGGTCAGCTTGCGCACGCGGTCGGTGTGGCGCGTCATGCCGAAGACCGCGAGCAGCGACTTCTTCGGCCGGAGCATGCCGGACTCGAGCACGTCGACGTGACTCGGCAGCGCCTGCTCGTGCGTGCGGCGGATCAGGTCGAGCAATCGCGGCTGCTCGCTGATGTCCCACTCGGGGTAGCCGGGACTGTAGTGCGGGAGCACCGCCATCCCGCGCCCTTCGGCCCAGGCGCACAGGCGTGCGCCAATCGTCATCGTCAGGTGCTCGACGATCGCCGAGCCGAAGATCTCGACGAAGAAATATTCGTCGGGCTTCTCTTCCATCCACAGCCGCTGCGCCTCCTGCTCGACTTCGGACCCCGCGCTCACGGCGACGAGGATAACGCTGTCGGCCTTCGCCTGCTGGAGCGTGGTCTGCAGTCGTTTGCTGACGAACGGCGTGCCGTCGATCTGGATGGTGCCCCCGTTTGCTCCAGTGTCGAACGAGACGTTCTTAGCCTGCCGGGCGTAGATCCACGGGCGGCCGTACTTCGCGTACCAGGCGCGCGCCTGCTCGGCGAGTTCCCGCGCGCGTCCGGTCAGGACGCGGTCGCGCGGGTACCCGAGCAGCCGCTTGTACTCGGCGGGCTGCACGTTGATGTCGGGTAGTGTGTCGACCAGTTCGATCATGCTGTCACAAGAAACGCGATGAAACCGCGGATGAACGCGGATAAACGCAGATGAAGAGCAACTCATTTCTGATCCGCGTTCATCTGCGTTCATCTGCGGTTCCAATCTCCGCCGCGGCCGTCTCCACCGGCTTGAACTGGCACCCTTCGACAAAGAAGTCGAAGAAGCTCGGGTGCGTTTCCAGCCGGCAGTGTTCCACGCGTTTCACGAGCGCTTCGAGTTCCTGTCGCTTCGTCTTCGACAAAAGGGCGATGCACGCGCCTTCGATGGCGGCGTTGCCGACCTGCACGATGCGCTCGTTCGGCAGGTTCGGGATCAGGCCGATGCGCTTCGACGCGTCGACCTTCAGGTGCCGTCCGAACCCGCCGGCCAGGTAGAAGACATCGATGTCGTCGAACGAGATGCCGT
Source organism: Tepidisphaeraceae bacterium (assembly GCA_049679725.1). Classification (GTDB taxonomy): domain Bacteria; phylum Planctomycetota; class Phycisphaerae; order Tepidisphaerales; family Tepidisphaeraceae; genus DASYWJ01. The sequence continues at coordinate 10,483 of JBAUGM010000433.1, read as the reverse complement.
AGTTGCTCACGACGGTCTGGAGCCCGGCGACGTTGGCGCCCTTCGCCTGCGCGAGTTCGTTCAGGTCGCTCTCGAGGAAGAAGATGTCGTGGGCCGCATCGATGGTGATGCGTGTTGAGCCGTCTTCGAACCGCCCGAACTCGTTCATCTGGCCGGTGCGGAGCAGCTCGCCCATCAGGTCGACCAGGCCCGAGCCGCAGATGCCCTCGGGGATGCCGCCGCCGATGACGCCGATGCGGACATCGCCGGTGGCGTCGTCGATGCGCACGTCCTCGATGGCGCCGTCGAGCCCGGGCATGCCGCAGGCGATCGCGCCGCCCTCGAAGGCGGGGCCGGCGGGGCAACTGGCGGCGAGGATGCGGTCCTTATTGCCGAGGATCAGCTCCGTGTTCGTGCCGATGTCCATCACCGCGACGAGCCGGTCCTCGTAAAGGATGTCGATCGCGAGCATGCACGCCGCCGCGTCGGCGCCGACATGCCCGCTGATGATCGGGCCGCCGTACACGCGGGCCTTGGGGTGGATGGGGAGCAGCGACTTCGCCGCCGTCTGCGTGACAGCCGTCGTCGTGCGTTTGCCCTCGGCCAGCTCGATCTCGGTAATCGAGCGGTAGGGTGTCTGGCCGATCGGGTAGACGTCCTGGCGGAAGAACAGATCGCGCATCGTCGAGTTGCCGACGATGACCATCTCGTAGATCGACTTCGGATCGACGGGAAACGACTCGATCGCGTGCGTGAGGTAGCCCGCGAGCGTGCGCATGAGCAGCTTGCCGCCGACGGTCGTGTCGTAGTGGATGCGCGACATGACGTCGGACCCGCCGAAGCGCTGCGGGTTCTCGAACGACGCGTCGGCGATGAGCTCACCGGTCTGGAGGTTCAAGAGGCGCAGGACGCACGTCGTCGTGCCGAGGTCCATGGCGATGCCGTGGATCGGGCCGCCCCCCCTCACGCGATCGACTTCGACGCCGTCGATGAGGATGCGGTCGCCATCGCGCGTGACGCAGGGGTCGAGCGGCATCCGTTTCCCGCTGGTGGGGAGGCCGAGGGCATGGCGCTCGATGCGCATCTGGCCGCGGCGCATCGTGTGGCACTTTACGTGGCCGGCGTTTGCTTCGAAGTAGCACTGGCAGGAGAGGCGGAACTTGTCCTTGAGGTGCGTTTCCTGCGCGCTGCGGGGCGAGAGAAGCTGCATCCCTTCGGTCACTTCGACGATGCACTCCTTGCACTTGCCGTTCTTCTGACACGACGTCGGCACGCGCACGCCGAGCTGCTCGGCGTGGTCGAAGATCGACAGCCCCGGCAGGGTGTCGGTGTGGTTGCCGTTGATGGTCAGCGTGACGGGCATGTTGTGTCGAGTTTCGAGCATCACTCTCCCTCTCCCACGTACTCGGGGGAGAGGGCAGGGGAGAGGGGCAAACGGCGCTCGACGTCGAACATCGGTCGATTCGCAATCTGAGGTCGATCTTCGAATCGATCGGTACTCGACATCTCGCGTCGCTCGCCCCTCTCCCCTGCCCTCTCCCCGGAGTACCGAGGAGAGGGAGTACGTTTGCTACCACGTGGCCGATGCTTCCAACTCGCGCTTGATTGCGTCGGCGACTTCCTTCGCCGAACCCGGGCGCTCCTGTTCATCGCTCCACTTCCACTGGGCGAGGTACGCATCCGAATTCTGGAACCCGCGCTGGGCGGCGAGGTGGTCGATGTGCTCGGCGAAGCGCGGTGGCAGCTCGATGCTCACCTCGTTGCCCGCGTCGTCCTCGGCCTTCACCTGCGAGGGGATTTCCTGCCAGTAGAGCACCTTGTAGGTTGTGCGCTGGCCTTGGCGCGCGTCGCCGTTGCTGCCGCCGGCGGAGCCGGCGGCTTTCTTTGCGGGCGCTTCCACGCGGGGGGCTTCTTCGCCGCGCGCCAGGCGCAGGAACAGGTCGACGGCGGCGGAGGCGTTCTGGCCGTAGCCGTCGGCGCCGATCTCGTCGGCGAACATCTGGCTGATCGGCGCGCCGCCGACGCAGAACTTGATCTGGTCGCGTCCGGCCGCCCCAAAGCCGTCGATCACGTTCTTCATGTACGTCATCGTCGTCGTCAGCAGGGCGCTCATGCCGATGATCGTCGGGTTCGTCTTATCGGCTGCGGCCATGAACTTCTCGACCGACTGGTCAACGCCGATATCGTGCACCTCGAAGCCCGCGCCCTCGGCCATCATGCAGACGAGGTTCTTGCCGATATCGTGCAGGTCGCCGCGGACGGTGCCCATCACCAGGGTGCCGACCGGTTTCGTCCCGCTGTCCTTCGCGCTGAGCAGCGGCTTGAGCACCGCCATGCCCGCCTTCATCGCGCGGGCGGCGATGAGCACCTCGGGCACGTAGAGGATGTTGTGCTTGAAGTCCTCGCCGACGACGCTCATGCCGGCGATGAGGCCTTCGGAGAGCACCTCCGAGAAGTGGCGCCCTTCGGCGAGGGCGTCCTTGGTCATCTGCTCGACTTCCTTGGCCTTGCCCTCGTAGAGGTACTGGTTCATTAACGCGTAATCGGGCATCGAACGCTCCTCGGACTGTCCGTTGTCAGTTGTCCGTGGTCCGTCGTGCAACTGACAACGGACAACTGACCACTGACGAATTTACACTTGGCTGAGACGCTTCGAATTGAACTGCTCCAGCGCCTCGAGCATCGCGACGATGTTCTCCCGCGGCATGCCCGGGCTCGTGCCGCCGCCGACGGACAGGATCATGCCCTTGCCGTCGGGTTCCGTGCCGCCTTCGAGCACGTCGAGCGTGGCCTCCTTCACTTCCTCCGGCGTGCCGCGCACACCGATCTCCAGCGGGTTGACGTTGCCCATCAGGCACATGCGGTCGCCCACGCGCTGCTTCACCTCACGGATGTCCTTCTGCTTGCCCCAGTTCAAGACGTTGAAGCCGGCGTCGGGGAGGTGATCGAGGCACGCGTCGACTTCCGCGTCGTTGTGATAGAGCTTGACCCAGTCCTTGGGGAACGCGTCGCAGATGCGTTTGAGGTACGGGTGGGCGAACTCCTGGTAGTGCTCTTCGTTGATGAAGCCGACGATGTCGTCGAGGATGAAGATCGATTCGACGGTGTCGCCCATCACTTTGTGCTGCGCCTTGAGCCAGTCGATGATCACGCGCGTGCACAGGTCGATGAGCTTGTGACAGCCCTCGGGGTTCTCGACGATCTCGACCATGAGGTTGGTCGTGCTGCGGACGAAGCCGGCAGTGCAGAGGGGGCCGCGCGAGGTGATCATCGGCAGGATGTAGCCGTGGTCGAGGATCTGCTGCTTGTGCATCTTGTAGCGGTGCAGCGTCATGGCGGCGAAGGCGTCGGCCTCCACCTCGTACTCGGGGAACTCGGCGATGTCTTCCAGCCGGTAGAGCGTGTGGTACTCGCTGGGCGTGTTGTCTTCCCAGAACTTGATCTTCGCGCCGAGGATCGACGGCTCGGCCGCCATCCCGTACTCCATCCACCAGGAGGGGATGAAGATGATGTCCGGGAACTCGCGCATGATCTTGAGGTTCGCCTGAAACCAGAGGTCCGGGTTCAGGTAGTAGTCCATGTGCTTGATGCCGAGGTAGCCGGGGATCCACGGGCTATCGATGATCATGGCCATGGGAATGCTGTCGAGCTTCTCCAGCTTGGCGGCGCGTTTGTAGGTGTCCCATTGCTGTGGCAGCATTGCTGAGTCCTCTTGCTTCCTCGCGCGAGACAAGTCTCGCTAATACCGGCTGGCCCAAGAGTTAATCACGCACTCCGGACATCCGATACCGGTAATGTAGCACATCTTGTATACAATTTCGCGCAAATCCGCGATTTGTGCTGTATACAATACACCTAAAATGGCATCGGAGGGGAGGTTCGGCCAAGGAAATCCTTCGGACGGCGGCCATCGGACGCTCGTAATCGGTATCACGACGCGAGCGGCTACTCGAACGCCGTCTCCTCCAGCACCAGCGTCTTCTCGCCGGCGTACTTCACGCGCACCTGGGTCGTGCCGCTGTGCAGGGGAGAGCGGACGGTGATCGTCTCGCCCGGCGAGACGGGAGCGGGTTGACCGGACGCCAAGCCGTTGATCTCGACGTGGAGGGTGGCAGGCGCTTTGCCGTTGTTGCGCACGGTCGTGAGCATCGTCGTGCGACTCTCGGGCAGTCTGGCGTGGAAGACGCCCCAGCCCGCTGGCGCGGTTTCGTTCGGGTCGCGCAGGCTCGTCGCGGTGCTGTAGCCGAAGGGCCCGATCGGTCGCCGGCCTTTCGGGACGAACTGGTTGCCGGGATCGGTGTTCCACGCGCCGGTGTTGTCACGCATTGGCTTGGCGTTCGGATCGGTGGGGGGCTTCATCCAGACGGCGTTGATGACGAGGCCGGTGAGTGGGCCGGGCATGAGGCCGCGCTCGGTGGGGTAGTCGCCCCACTTGATGGGCTTGTCGATGAGCGGGTGGAGCTCGCGCTCGCCGGTTGACGCGACGTACGCGATGAGGTTTCCGAGCAGTCGATCGGCCGCGGGATCAAGGCCGGCGCGGTCGACGAGGTCGAAGGCGCTGAGGACGACCGAGCCCTTGCCGTCGAACATCTCGCACAGCGCGACGCCCTCGAGGCCGCGATCGTAGTCGGCAAGGATAGCGGTCTTCGCGAGGTCGTTCGTGTCAGTCAGCTTGAAGCCGTATTTCACAGGATAGATCGCGGGGAAGCCGCTCTTGGTCTGGTCCCAGTTCGTGTAGTCGGACCAGAGGCGCATGCGGTAGCGCGAGAGGCCGGTGAACACCGGGTGCCAGGGGCGCTCGGGGTTGACGTTCTGCTGGTCGCGCGAGGGGCGGGATCTGGGGAGGTAGTCGGGGTCGTTCGCGCTGACGACGAAGGGCTGGATCTTCGCGGGGAGCCAATCGTGCTTGAACTTGTCCGGCTCCTGACCGAGGACGAGGAGGCGCCCGCCCTGGGCGACGAAGGTTTTCAGGGCGTCGCCTGAGAGCTTCTCGTTCCAGGCTTCTTCACCGATGACGAGTGCGGAGGACCCGCCCGCTGAAGCGGGCTCGCCAACGTGCTCGAACGCAACCCCGAGTGACGTCAACGCCTTCGCGGTTTTTCCGATTGGGTCGTAGAGCGCGATCTTCGCCTCGGGTTGATGCGAAGGCTTCTTCCACGCGTCGTTCGCGATGAACAGGTCGCAGGTGTTCGTCGTGATCTCCTTCCGACCGACGATCACGCGACCGGACAGCGTGTACTCCCCCTCCGGCGCGTCTTTGGGAATCGCGATCTCGAACGGCGTCTTCCACACGCCGTAGTATGCGACGTCGGGGATCTTCACTTCGCCACGCATTACCTTCGTGTTCCTGGCGTCCTTGGCGGCTAACTCGTACGTGAGCGTCGCGCCCTTCAGCGCACGCCCGTCCTCCGCGTCGTTGATGACGTGCGCGAACCCCTTCACCATCGCCCCCGCGTATACCTGCGGCGTCCACATCTCCCAGCTCAGCAGCACCGGCGCATAGCTCATCGCGAGCTGCTCCATCGCGGGCGTCGGCTGCATCTGGTCGAACGACGCGATGCCGCGCCAGTTGTGGAACAGGATCGTGAACGGCATCAGCCCCGACAGTCGCGGATTCTGCGGCCTCAGTCGGCGGAAGAGCTCCGATGCCTGCTTGAGGACGAACCGCTGGTGCGCCCGCGCGTCGTCAGGCTGGTTCTCCGAATGCCCGGTCCAACCGAGCTGCGCGGCCATCTGGCGGTTGACGATGATGTTGTACGCGCCGGTAACGCTCGTGTAGTTGCCGACGCACTCGCTGAAGGTGACCGGCTGCATCTTGTCCGGCTGATCCGGGTCGCCGAAGATCGCGCGCGTGTCGCGCAGGTTGAAGTAGGTGAGTGCATTGTTGTAGTACCAGCCCCAGTAGCGGTGCACGTCGTTGACGTCGCCCTCGCGACCCTCGCCGTAGCCGGCGTTGCCGATGTAGACTGTCTCGGGGCTCCACTTCTTCAGATGGGCGTGCGCCTTCACGATGTAGTCGTGCCACGCCTTCCCGTTCGCTAGGTGGATGCGCGGGAGTTCGTTGGCGAGGACGTAGATGACGATCGACGGGTGCTGCGGGTAGTTCTGGAACAGCTCGACGTACGCCGCCATGCTCGCGTCGAAGTCGGCCGGCGGTCCGGCTTTGACGCTGCCCGCGACCCCCGGCGCGCTGGCTGGCGGGCCGTAGCGTCCCTGGAAGACCATCATTCCCAGCTCGTCGCACACGTCGAACCAGACGGGCGATTCCGGCTCCATGCGGATCATGTTCACGCCGCGGCTCTTCATGAAGCGGACGTAGTCCTCCGCGAACTTGCGCGTCGTGCCGACGTCTTCGGGGATGCCACGTCCTGGCGGGTTGATCGCGATGCCGCGCAGGAAGATCGGCCGGCCGTTGAGGTGGAACTGCGCGTCCTTGACCTCGAAGCTGCGGAAGCCGAAGCGGATCGTCTTCGCCGCGAGTCGCTTGCCGTCTTGTGATGCGGTGACGATCAGGTTGTAGAGGTGTGGCGATGCGGGCTCCCAAAGCTGCGGCTTCAACGCGGTTACGTGGCGATCGGCAGTGGTGGGGGAGTTCGGTGCGGCATCGACGATGGCGATCTGTCCGGACCAGATCGGTTTGGCCTTTGCGGTGACTGGCACGATCACCGCGGCGAGCTCGATGCCGCTCGTCGCCTCCTTGGCGCTGACCTTCACCTGCATCCGAATCGAGTCGGCCGTCACGAACGGGATGACCTGTTCGATCGCGACCTTCCCCGATGCATCCAGGTTCGCACGTGTATCCACACCCCGCGCCCCGCACCCCCCTGCGCAAATGCCGACCCACACGATCGGAATCAAGTAGATTCGCATCAAACTCCTTTGACGAGGCCGATTCGGCGGCTGGGACCGCGCTTGTACAGACAAAGTTCTTGTATCCGGCGACGCGCATGTATACTGTTCAGACGCACGGCGGTTGCAAGAGGCACCATGTCCCAAGTCGTCACTCCCGACGCCGCAAAAGGCGGCGATCCGTCACTCACCGATTGGAATCAGCCCCGCCACGCGCGGCGAGCGCGCGTCGTCAACGGCATCCTCCACGCCATCTTCAAGGGTGAGCTTGCCGGCGGTGACCGGCTCGTCGAAGAGGAGTTGGGCGCGAAGTTCGGCGTCAGCCGTACGCCCGTGCGCGAAGGGCTGACGGAACTGGCGGCCATCGGCGTCATCTGGCTCAAGCCGAACCACGGCGCGATGGTTCGTCCGTTCGGGACGAAGCAGTTGATCGAGATCTACCAGATCCGCCGGGTGCTGGAGATGGAGGCCGCCCGTCACGCGCACGAGACGATCGACCGCGAGCGGCTCATGGAGATCCGCGAGCGCACGCAGCAACTGCTGAAGTCCTCAGATCGTGGTAAGGCGTGGTCGGAGGAGGCATTGGCCGTCGATCAGATGTTCCACGAGATTGTCGCCAAGAGCAGCCGGAGCGAGCGATTGGCGGAGGAGATCCGCCGCTATTGGACGCTCGCCCGCTCGATCGGGGAGGCGGTGGGGAACGCCGCTTACACGCAGGACCACGCGCTGGTCGAGCACACCGCCATCATGGACTGCCTCCTCGCGCACCACGCCGATGAAGCCGCCGAGGCGATGGGCCGTCACCTGACGCGTCGCATGGACGCGGCTTTGGTGACGATCTGCCCGCCCGGCTCCGCCCCCGCGCCTGCCGACGCAAAGCGATAGAAGGCAGCGGGCGAAGTGGGTCGACCGAACGGATCGCTGCAAATCTTCGACAAATTCTTCTTGCCAATCGAAAAAGGCCGGTTAGGTTGTATACAACTAGGGTTTTGGCGGCAGCGAGTTGGGAGAGGTCTACGTTTCCGTCGATCGTCACGCGGTGTCCTGTGCGCCGGTGGTTTCCCGCTGGCCGGGGCTTGCCGTAAGTGGGGTGACGCTCGATTTCCTGCTTCCGTAATCCTGCGCCGGTACAGGCCGAGCCGCAAGGCTCGATCCACATCTGTTCGAGGAGGCATGGAATGAGGTTAGTGAGGAATCGCGCGACCGTTTCTGCGATTGTGATGGCTGTGGCCGGCGTAGTTGGCGCGGGTACGACCGCTCAGGCATCCACTTGGACTCCTGCCGGGGGTGGTAGCTGGGCCACTGGCGCCAACTGGGATACCGACCCCACCATTCCGAACGCGATCGGCGCCACCGCGGATTTCCCAACTCCGACGGCAACTCGCACGGTTACGATCGACTCCGGCGCGGGCGGCTTCCTGGTTGGAGCCGTTACGTTCACTCAGGACTCCAGCAACACCACGATTGATAACACGTTCAACATCGGAGCGAGCGGCTCGGTTCTCAATCTGGACGCGTCTGGCAGCGGACCGGCCACCATTACTCAGAACGGAACGGGCCTCCGCAAGACGGCCTTCGGATCAAGGACCGCTTTCATCGATGACGTGGTCGCCAACGTCAATCAGCTCCAATCCACTTCTTCGACTGGGCCGCTTGAGTGGACGGGAATCGTCGTGACCAGCCCCGGCGGCTTCACCAAGGCCGGCGATGGTCTGATGACTTGGTCCTCGAACACGAAGGCGTATACGGGCGCCACGCTCGTCAGCGCCGGACGCCTGCGCCTGGTCAACACAGGTCGTCCCACCGCGACTTCGTCTTTCACGATAAACGGGGGTCAGCTCACGCTGACCAATGCCGGCCCCTACATCCTCGGTGCTTCCGCCGCCGTTCCGTTGAACCTCAATGGAAGCGGGGCCGCCAGCGGTCCCTTTGCCGCATTTGCGGGGGCGATTCGCAACGACACCGATCTCGCGACAACGATCAACAATGACATCGTGATCCAGTCGTCCTCGTTGATCCACGTCGAAGGCGCTGCCTCGGGCTCGACAACGCTGGCGGGCGTCATCAGCGGCGCCAGTGGAGCGAGCTTGCGGCTGACCGCGCCGGGCGCCAGTGCCAACCAGGGGCAGCTCGTCCTGACCAACGACAATACCTACGCGGGCGGAACGCTCGTGGCCGGCGGTATGCTTCTCGTCAGCGGGAATGGGGATCTCGGCACCGGCAATGTCACCGTCGACAACTCGACGTCGTCCTCTTCGACGGCACGGCTCCGCATCGCTGCCGACGCGACTGACGCCATTGACGACACCGCTACGCTCACGCTGCTGGGCGGTGGGTCCGCCGGCGTGGCGGACCAGAACTTCGCTGACCTGCTCTACGCCGGCACCGACACGATCGGCGGGCTGGTCCTGGGCGGCGTCCCTCAGACGTTGCCCGGGACCTATGGCAGTACCGCCAGCGGCGCGGCGCACCCGTTTGACGAATACTTCTCCGGCCCGGGTACGGTCACGCTCGTCCCCGAGCCGACCAGCCTCGCCCTCCTCGGCCTGGGCAGCCTCGCCCTGGTCCGCCGGCGGCGGTAGGCGCTCCAACGCAAAGATCATTCGCCCGCGTGGGCCCGGTCGCATCCGACCGGCGCCCACGCGCTTCTGTTGCGCTAATGCAGCCTGTCCGCCCGGACGAAAAAGCTTGACAGGTTTACGATTCTTGCCATGATTCGGGGGTACTGCATTTCGGCTGAGGGCGTTCGAGGAAAACAGGTCAGGCAAATCCGGCGTCGCAGGTGCGGCGCGCGGCGAGGGCTTGAAAACGACTCGTTTTCTGGATGGGAGTGGTTTCATGAACATGTTCAAGTCTGTGGCCGCTGCGATTGCGCTGGCGGGAATGGGTACGGCGGCCAATGCCGCCGTGGTGCTGAGCGACAACTTCGACAGCTACACAAACGGGAACCTGTCGAGCCAGGGCGGTTGGACGGCGACAGCCGTTCCCGTCACCCCCAACGCCATGCAGGTCGCGGGCGCAACCGACAAATTTGTCCAGCTCAACACGATTGGCGGGCAGGACGAATACAAAGCCTTCACGTCCGTCGTCGCCCATACGGACGGCAACAGCATTCTGACCTCGTTCACGGCGAATATCGCCAGCGCCGCTGTGGCGGGTGACTACTTTGCGCACCTTTCCAGTCCGCTCGCGACGACCAGCTTGTTCTTCCAGCGTGTCTTTGCCCGCAGTTCCGGCGCAGGGTTCCAACTCGGGCTGCTCGATACCTCGGGTACCGGCTCAGCCATCACGTGGGGTTCGACCGAACTGACGTTCGGCACCGAGTACGATGTTGACGTGACCTGGAACTTCGTGGCCGGCGCGGTCAACGATACCTTCGCGCTGACCGTCAACAACGCCGCGTATCTGACGCACGCTTGGACCTCGGTCAACGGCGAGCCGGCCACGATCGAAGCGGCTAATCTGCGTCAGGGTGGTGCGACGACTTCGGCGTCGGTCCAGTTCGACGACTACGTGATCACCGAAGTAGTTCCCGAGCCGACAAGCCTCGCGGCGCTTGGCTTGGGCGCGATGGGCCTGCTCCACCGACGGCGTAACCGCTGCTAAACGCGGGTCAATTTGATTTCAGGATACTGTGAAGCGGACGGATCTCGGC
>JBAUGM010000432.1:0-7149 GCA_049679725.1 Tepidisphaeraceae bacterium | reverse complement strand
GGGCGGGGCCGCGTCGCCGGTGCACGAGTTGCAGTGCTACGGCGCCGCCGGGCCCGGCAGCGGCAGGCCCGGGGGCGCGGTGCGCCTGGAGTTGTACATGGCGCTGGTGCCGCCGGACGCCGAGGTGCCTGCTGGTCCCAGCGGGGTGTATGGGGAGCATCCGTGGCACCTGGGCGGATTCGCGCGGAGCCGGTTCAAGGTCGAGCCGCGCATCCCGAACGTGCCGATGCTCATCGTGTACTGGGGCCGGTGGGCCGGCTCGAACAACGACATGGGCCCGTGGTCGGCGACATGCGCAACGCGGATCGAAGGCTGGCCGCAGCACGTGTGGCGCGGGGCGCTGGGATCGCGCAAGGTCACGCCGCTGGTGGATGCTTCGGCCGCGCAGGATGCGGCGAGGGGCGCATCGAGCTACAGCATGATCGTGCGCGATGCGCGGTCCGACTACCGCAACCGTCCGCCCGCCCTGCCGGAGCCCGACGACGCGCCGCAGCGCCAACTCGAAGGCCCGGCGGAGAGCGAGGCGGCGTAAGGCGAATTCGCTGCGCCACACCCGCGCGCCTACGCCTCGTCCGACTCCTTCAGCTTGGCGAGCACGCTGAAATCCTCCAGCGTGGTCGTGTCGCCCTTCACCTCACCGTTGGCCGCCAGTTCCTTCAGCAGCCGGCGCATGATCTTGCCGCTGCGCGTCTTGGGCAGCGCATCGGTGAAGCGAATCTGGTCGGGCTTGGCGAAGGAGCCGATCTGTTTGGCGACGACGTTGGTCAGCTCCTTCTTCAGATCCTCGGAGGCTTTCATCCCCGAGCGAAGCGTAACGAACGCGGCGAGGCCCTGGCCTTTCAGCTCGTGCGGCATGCCGACGCACGCGGCCTCGGCGACGGCGGCGTGGCTGACGATGGCGCTCTCGACCTCGGCCGTGCCCAACCGGTGGCCGGAGACGTTAATCACGTCGTCGATGCGGCCCATGATCCAGAAGTACCCATCATTGTCGCGGCGGGCGCCGTCGCCGGTGAAGTACATCCCGGGGACATCCGACCAGTACTGCTTGGCGTAGCGGTCGGGGTCGTTGAAGATCCCGCGGAGCATGGCCGGCCAGGGCTTGCGGATGACGAGCAGCCCGCCCTCGTTGGGAGGAAGCTCTTTGCCCTCGCGATCGACGATGGCGGCGTCAATGCCGAAGAACGGCAGCGTCGCGGTGCCGGGCTTGGTCGGCGTCACGCCGGGCAGCGGCGTGATCATCATCGCGCCGGTCTCCGTCTGCCACCACGTGTCCACGATCGGGCATTTTTCGTGCCCGACGACCTGGTGATACCACATCCACGCCTCGGGATTGATCGGCTCACCGACCGTGCCGAGCAGGCGAAGCGACGAGAGGTTGTGCTTGTCCACGAACTCCCGCCCGGCGCGCATGAACGCGCGGATGGCGGTGGGCGCGGTGTAGAAGATCGAAACCTTGTGCCGCTCGATGATCGACCAGAAGCGGGAGAAATCGGGGAAGTTGGGCGCGCCTTCGTACATCAGCGTCGTCGCGCCGTTGCTCAGGGGGCCGTAGACCACGTACGAGTGCCCGGTGATCCAGCCGACGTCCGCGGTGCACCAGTAGACGTCCTCGTCCTTCATGTCGAAGACGTACTTGCTCGTGAGGTACGTGCCGAGCATGTAGCCGGCGGTGGTGTGCAGGATGCCCTTGGGCTTGCCAGTGGAGCCGGAGGTGTAGAGGACGAAGAGCGGGTCCTCGCTGTCCATCTGCTCGGCGGGGCTGTCGGCGCTTTGGCCGGCGATCACATCATCCCACCACACGTCGCGGCCCTCGACCCAGCCGACGGGCTCGTTCGTGCGCTTCAGCACCACGACCTTCTGCACGGTGCTGTTGTCCTTCATCGCCGCGTCGACGTTGTTCTTCAGCGGCACGACGACGCCGCGACGGAATCCACCATCCGCGGTGATGACGAAGTGGCTTTGCGCGTCGGCCACGCGATCCGCAATCGCCTGGCTGGAGAAGCCGCCGAAGATGACCGAATGCGGCGCGCCGATGCGCGCGCACGCGAGCATCGCGACGGCGGCCTCGGGGACCATCGGCATGTAGATGGTGACGCGATCGCCCTTCTTGACGCCCAGCTTCTTCAGACCGTTGGCGAACTTGCCGACGGCGTCGCGCAGGTCCTTGAAGCTGAGGCGGCGGACGTCGCCGCCGGTGCCGGGGCCGCCGGGTTCGGGCTCGCCCTCCCAGAGGATGGCCGTCTTGTCGCCGCGGCCGAGCTCGATCTGGCGATCGAGGCAGTTGTAGGCGACGTTCGTCCGCCCGCCGACGAACCAGCGGGCGAACGGCGTCTTCCAGTCGAGCACGCGGTCCCAGCGCTTGAACCAGTGCAGCGGCTCGGCGGCGCGACCCCAGAAGGATTCGGGGTCGTCGATCGACTCGCGGTACATGCGGTCGTACTCTTCGCGCGACTTGACGTGCGCCCTGGCCGCAAACGCCGGGGGCGGCGGGAAGAGACGGTTCTCCTGCATCGTCGACGAAATGTTCTGCTCGGACATGTGAAACGAAGCCTCCTCGGTTACTCCGGTGCCGCCGCAATCCTAACACGGCGCGCGTCGCCCTTGAAGGTTGTGCGCCGGCGCGCCGAAAGGTCAGCTCTTTCTTGCAACCCGTCTGGGCGACCTGTAGCATCCGCCCCACGTTTCTCCCGCGTTTCCCGGAGCACGCTTCATGACCGAACCAACGTCCGCGGCCGCCCCCCTTTCCGCCACGACAGTCCCCCAGGAACCCGGCCGCGATACGGTGCAGGACTACAAGATCTGGCAAGTGATCTCCGCGTCCGCCGCGGGCACGGTGATCGAGTGGTACGACTTCTACATCTTCGGGGCGCTGGCCACGACGATCTCCCCGCACTTTTTCCCGCCTGGCAACGACCTTCTCGCGCTGATTAACTTCCTCAGCGTGTTCGCCGTCGGGTTCATCGTCCGCCCGTTCGGCGCGGTCTTTTTCGGACGCATCGGCGACCTCGTTGGACGCAAGTACGCCTTCCTCGTCACGCTCCTCATCATGGGCGGCGCGACGGCCGTCATCGGGGTGCTGCCGACGTACGACAAGATCGGCTACTTCGCCCCGGCGCTGCTCATCTTGATTCGCGTCTTGCAGGGTCTGGCCCTTGGCGGCGAGTACGGTGGCGCGGCCATCTACGTCGCCGAGCATGTCCCGGACAACAAGCGCGGCTTCTACACCAGCTTTATCCAGATCACCGCGTCGCTGGGGCTTTTCGTCTCGATCGCGGTCATCCTGATCGTCCGCGGGATGATGTCGGAAGAGGCGTTTAGGACCTGGGGCTGGCGCGTGCCGTTCCTCCTCTCGATTCTGCTCGTCGGCCTCTCGCTGTACATCCGGCTGCGGATGAAGGAGTCGCCGATCTTCAGCCACCTGAAATCCGAGGGGAAAACCTCGACCGCGCCGATCAAGGACAGCCTCGGCTCGTGGGAAGCGTGGAAACGAATCGGACTGACGCTATTTGGCGCAACGGCGGGCCAGGGCGTCGTCTGGTACACGGGGCAGTTCTACGCCCTGTTCTACCTGCAGACCGTCCTGAAGCTCCCGACAAAAACGTCGTACATCGTGATCGCCATCGCGTTGGCGCTGGGCATGCCGCTGTTCGTCGTGTTCGGCGCGCTGTCGGATCGCATCGGCCGCAAGCGGCTCATGATGGCGGGGTGTCTCATCGCGGCGCTGACGTACTACCCGATATACAAAGGCATGGTGTACGCCGCGGGGAACAACGTCGTCGCCGTTCAGAAGTTGAAGGAGCCCGGCAACCCGGAGATGAAACTGACCGCGATGACCGTCGGCGCGGACGGCAAGCTGGCTCCAGCGCCGCAAGCGAACCCGGGCACCACGGGGCTCGCCCTCCTGATCGCGCTGGTGTTCGTTCAGGTCGTTTACGTCACGATGGTGTACGGACCGATCGCCGCGTATCTCGTGGAAGCATTTCCGGCAAGAGTGCGGTACACGTCCCTTTCGCTCCCCTACCACCTGGGCAACGGCGTGTTCGGCGGATTGCTCCCGGTGATCGGCCTGGTCATCTGCGCGCTGACGGGCAACATCTACGCGGGACTGATCTACCCCATCGCGATCGCGCTGATGACGTTCGTGATCGGCTCGCTGTACCTGAAGGAAACGGCGCACGTCCGCATCTGGGACGAGCTGCGCGGGGGGAAAGACCCGCACCCCGAGCCCGAAACGCTCGCGGGCTAACGCGGCGGGTGCTGTTCGCGCTGCACGACCGGGAACGCGCTCTCCGCCGCTTCCGGGCCGCCCGGTTCGTCTGTGTCCTTTTCTACTTTCCCGCGGATCTGCAGCTGCCGCGCCACGATGTAGCACAGCGTCGCCCACACGAGCCCCGCCGTCCAACCCGCCAGAACGTCGGTCGGGTAGTGCACACCCATGTAAACGCGACTGATGCCGACCAGAAACGACAGGAACAGCGCCAGCCCCAGGAAGTACACCTTGGCCGCGCGATTCGGGACGAGCCGCGCGAGCATCACGCCGAGCGTCAGGTAGACGACGGCCGAGAGCATCGAGTGCCCGCTGGGGAAGCTCGACGTGTGCACGACTGACAGGTGCGGCACGAGCTGCGGGCGCTCGCGATCGAAAACGCTCTTCAGCACCGTGCTGAGGATGAGCCCTCCGCCTGTCGCGGCGAGCACGAGCCACATCGCGTGGTACTTGCGGATCATCAGCAGGTAACCCGCGACGGCCAGCGTCATCCCCCCGAGCACCGCCACGCCGCCCAGCGCCGTCATGTCGCGCCCGACCTCGTGCAGCCACGTCGGGCCGATCGGCATCGCCGGGTCGTCGCCGCGGCGGAGCGTCCTGATCGCCCAGTCGTCAAAGTGCTGCGTGTCGCCTTCGATGACTTCGTCCGCGATCTCAACGAACATCCACACGCCGCCGGCGACGATCAACGCGGACAGCAGCAGCACGAGGTTTCCGTGCTCGCGCACCCACGCCCACGCGTGCTGCACGGCCCGTCGCGGCTGAAGCGTCCCAATCACGGCGGCCAACATAGCAGAGCGATCCGTCGCTCGTCATCCGGGCGATCGTCAACCGGGCTCGTCCGCGCGATGACGGCCGCGTCACGCTGACGCTTACCGCATTTTTACCGCAATCTCACCCTCTCGTTATGACTCGCGGTCGGCTGGCCCCTACCGTTGCCACGATCAAAGCGGAGTCCGAGTACCACTTTCGCCGCCTTCCACAAGAAGGCGGCTCGGATCGCCGCGCGGGAGCGCGACGCGCGTCGCCCCCACCCGGAGCACCTTGGCATACCTGAAAGGAATCACGCAGATGTCTCGCCAACACGTGGAATTCATGGAATCGCGGACCCTCCTGGCTGCCACCCTCAACAACGGCGTCCTGACCGTCACCGGCACCAACGCGGCCGACACGGTCACGGTCGTCGAGAACGCCGGCCAGATCGCCGTCAACGTCAACGGCACGATCGACAACTTTACCGCCGACCAGGTCAACACCATCACCGTAGACGCCCTCGACGGGAGCGACGACGTCCAGCTCACCGGCCCGAAACCCGCGACGCTGAACGGCGGCGCGGGTGACGACATCCTCGTCGGCGGCGACGGCATCGACACGTTCAACGCCGGCGACGGCAACGACAGCGTCACCGGGAACGGCGGCAACGACGTCGCCAACCTCGGCGCGGGCGACGATGCGTTCGTCTGGCTCCCCGGCGACGGCAGCGACCTCGTCGAAGGCCAGGACGGCGACGACACCCTCGAGTTCGTCGGCGCCAACGGCGCCGAAATTTTCGACGCCTCCGCCAATGGCACGCGGCTGCGCTTCTTCCGCAACCTCGGCAACATCGTCATGGACGTCAACGGCACGGAGACCGTCAACCTTGACGCCCTGGGCGGCGCGGACGTGACGACGGTCAACAACCTCGCCGGCACCGGTGTGAGCACGATCAACGTCCGACTGGCCGCAGCGCAGGGCGGCACGACGGGCGACGCCGCGGGCGACGTCGTCAACGTGCTGGGCACCGCCGGCGAAGACAACATCGGCGCAACCGCCGCCGCGGGCACGGGCGCCATGACCGTTGTCGGCCTGGCCGCGACGGTGAACATCGCCACGCTCGAGGCCGACCCGGCGACGGGCGACGTCGTGAACATCGAAGCCGGCGGCGCCAAGGACGTCATCGACGCCAGCCTGGTGGCGGCCGGCATCGTCGCGCGCATGGGCCTCATTGGCGGCGGCGCGCGTGACCGCATCGCGGGCAGCGCGGGCGTCGACGAGATCGCCGGCAGCAGCGGAAACGACCTCATCGACGCCAATCAGGGCGCCGACAGCGTCTTCGCCGGCTCCGGCAACGACGGCATGATCTGGGACCCCGGCGACGGCAACGACCTGCTCGAGGGCGGCACGGGCGGCAAAGATCTCATGTTCTTCAACGGCTCTGATGGCGCCGAGATCATGGAGCTGCTCGCCAACGGCGGCCGCGCAACGTTCACGCGCAACCTCGGCAACATCGTCATGGACCTCAACAACGTCGAGCGCGTCCAGGTCAACGCCAAGGGCGGCGACGACCTGGTGACCGTCCAGGACCTGACCGGAACCGACGTCCTCGCCACGTTGCTCTTCGGCGGTGACGGGAACGACACGCTGCTCGGCGGCAATCGCATCGACCTGGTCTTCGGCGAGGCCGGCAACGACAACCTGCTCGGCGGCGCCGGCTCCGACACGCTCGACGGCGGCGACGGCAACGATACGCTCAACGCCAACCTCAACGATGCCGACGATTTCGCCATCGACAACGTCCTCGGCGGCCTCGGCGACGACACTGCCGTCGCAGGGGAACTTGACGCGATCGACCTCGGGGCGGGCGAATAGCCCAACGATCTGCAGGTTCAGCTTTCCGCGGCGCGGGATTGATGCCCGCGCCGCGGTTTGGTCTTTTATGCGTACGGTAGGATTCGAACCTACGTGTCCCACTCGGGGTCCCGGGGTTACAGTCCGGCGCGTTCAACCGCTCCGCCACGTACGCGTAGGAATACCTCAGCTCAGGGGGTATCCAGGAACGTGGCTTGGGCGTCTCGCCCGAGCAATTCCGCGGAGCGGCTCCGCCGGTACGCTCGGGCGCAACG
>JBAUGM010000431.1:0-1689 GCA_049679725.1 Tepidisphaeraceae bacterium | reverse complement strand
GGGTGAGGGTGATCTCGAACGACGCGCGACGCTGGTACGCGAAATCACCCTCATCCTAACCTTCTCCCGGAGTACGTTTCGACTGCGCTCAACGCAGGCCGGGAGAAGGGACAAGAGCAAAGACGCCGCGGGGGACTCACGGATTACGCGCCGACGACGGACTTGATCTCGACCTCGCCGTTGCGCGACAGGTCGGCCAGGGTTTGCTTCCCCATCACCGTCTTGAACGCGATTCGCCCGTCGGCGAAGTTCCGTTCCTGCACGCGCGTCCGGCTCTCGATGAACGAGATCACGCGGCCGTTGGTGATATCCGCTTCCAGCGCGACCTCGACCTGCGTCCCGCGGACGTGGTTGTAGACCGCCTCCTGAAGCCGATCGAGGCCGCGACCGGTCTTGGCGCTGATGGCGATCGCGTCGGGGTGGAGCGTTCGCCAGAAGGGGGCGTTCTCCTCGCCCTCGGGCGTGTCGGTCTTGTTGAGCAGGAGCATCTCCGGCTTGCCCTCCCGGGCTGAGTCCGTCGAAGCCTTCACGCCGATCTCCTCGAGCACCTTGTGCACCGACTCGAACTGCTGCTGCGCGTGCGGGTGGCCGACGTCGAGCACGTGCAGCAGGAGGTCCGCGTGGATCGCCTCCTCCAGCGTGGCCTTGAAGCTGGCGACGAGGTTGTGCGGCAGCTCGCGGACGAAGCCGACGGTGTCGGAGAGCAACACCTCGGTGCCGCGTTCCAGCTTCCACGCGCGGGTCTTCGTGTCGAGCGTGGCGAACAGCTTGTCGTCCGCGTACGTGCCGGCCGCGGTGAGCGTGTTGAAGAGCGTGCTCTTGCCGGCGTTGGTGTAGCCGACGATGCAGACGGTGAAGTGCTCGCGGTTGCGCTGCGCGACGAGGCGGCTCTTGCGCTCCTGGATCTTGGAGATATCAGATTTGAGATCTGAGATTCTCTTCCGCACCAATCGTCGATCGGTTTCGAGCTGCGTTTCACCCGGGCCGCGCGTGCCGATGCCCATGGCCGTGCCCCCGCCGGCGATGCGCTCCAAGTGGCCCCACATGCGGGCCAGCCGGGGGTAGGTGTACTCCATCTGCGCCAGCTCGACCTGGAGCTTCGCCTCGCGTGTTTGGGCGCGCGTGGCGAAGATGTCGAGGATCAGCTCGGAGCGGTCGAGCACCTTGATGCCCACGTCGTTGCGCGTCCTGCCCGCTTCCTCGTTGATGATCTTTTCGAGCGAGCCGATCTGGCCGGGGGAGAGGTCGTTGTCGAAGAGGACGACGTCGGCCTTGTGCTTCATCGCCAGCTGCGCGATCTCCTCCGCCTTGCCGCTGCCGATGTACGTGCCGGCGTCGACGCGGTGGCGGCGCTGGAGGATCTGGCCGACGACTTTCGCGCCGGCGGTCTTGGCGAGGGACGCGAGCTCACCGAGCGGATCGCGCGGGTCGGCCGTCGATCCGGGGAGGATCACGCCGACCAGCACCGCCTTCTCCTGGCGGACGGATAATTCGGTTCTTCTCGGTTCTGCCAAAGCGACTGCACCTCCGGTGGCCCCCGATCTGGGCGGCAGGGTCGACATTCTAGCTCAGAATTAGCGCACGGGCGCGGGGTGGCGGCGCGGAACTCCCGTAGAATCGTGCGACGGTGGTGCGCCCCACGGCGGGGCAGAGCGCCAGCGCCGCCCCGCGCTGTTGATGCGGCCGAAC